>NZ_JBHDVN010000006.1:0-102868 GCF_046635365.1 Acinetobacter sp. NIOH-H-8 | reverse complement strand
TTTAACGGCATATCAAAAGAGTACTTTGATTATCATCTTAAAGAAACTGAATGGCGTTGGATGAGGGAACCTAATGAGTTAGCAACTGAGCTGTGGAACCTCATTAGGTAAAATTAAGTGTAAATCTGCTAGTCTAGAGCCTTTTAGTTTCTATTGACTGAGTCCTGTTTAATACAGGGCTTTTTTATTTTTAAGCCAAACCCTAAATGATGGAAAGTGAAGCTAATTTCGATGGAGTTATGCATCATGAAATTTCATCCATTAGATGTTTGGAAAAGAGCAAATCTAATCTACATTTTCCCCCAGTTGCTTTAGTACTGATCTTTTGACCAATATCCGACACAACTTGACGTTTAAAATACTTTTATTTGCACTTGAACATTTTTCATTCGGTATCATATAAAGGTTTTTGATGAATTTTCTAGGATCATTGCATGAGCCAAAGTCACATCCGTATTCGAGGTGCACGTACCCATAACCTGAAAAATGTGAACCTTGATATTCCACGCGACAAGTTTGTGGTGATTACGGGACTGTCTGGTTCAGGTAAGTCCTCACTGGCATTCGATACGTTATATGCGGAAGGTCAACGCCGTTATGTAGAATCTCTGTCTGCCTACGCGCGTCAATTCCTTTCGCAAATGGAAAAGCCGGAAGTTGATTCGATTGAGGGTTTAAGCCCAGCCATTGCTATCGAACAGAAATCGACTAGCCATAACCCGCGTTCGACTGTAGGTACCATTACCGAAATCTATGACTATTTACGTTTGCTCTATGCACGCGTAGGTACACCTTACTGTCCGGAACACGATCTGCCCATGGTGGCACAGACCGTAACTGAAATGGTCGATGCGGTTAAAGAACTGGAAGAAGGCACTGCGCTGTTATTGTTAGCGCCTGTCGTGCGTGAACGTAAGGGTGAGTACACAGCGTTATTTGAGCAACTGCAAAGCCAAGGCTTTGTGCGTGCACGTGTCGATGGCGAGATCATGGAAATTGATCCGCCACCTGAGTTGGACAAAAAGAAAAAACATACTATTGAAGTCGTGGTTGACCGCTTTAAGGTGCGTGATGATCTCGGTAACCGGATTGCAGAAAGTTTTGAAACTGCGCTGCGTCTCGGTGGAGATATTGCGATTTTGTCCTGGATGAAAGGTGAAAATGATGATCGCGTATTTTCTGCCAAACACTCCTGTCCGGAATGTGACCGCGCTGTGGCTGAACTGGAGCCACGCCTGTTTTCATTTAACAATCCCTTCGGTGCCTGCCCGGTCTGTGATGGTTTGGGTACCCGTAGCCATTTTAGTGCAGACAAACTGATTCCCAATCAGGAGGTCAGCATTAGCCAGGGTGCGATTCGTGGCTGGGACCGTCAGCGTCCATATTATTATGGCATGCTGCAAAAAGTAGCTGAGCATTTTGGTTTTTCTCTGGAAATGCCTTGGAATGAACTGGATGCCAATACCAAGAAAAAATTCCTGTACGGTACCGGCAAAGAAAAAATTGACCTGAGCTATATTGATGAACGTGGTCGTCGTCATAACCGGGTGATGCCATTTGAAGGTATTTTGCCGCATCTGGAACGCCGTTACCGCGAAACCGAAAGCAATTATGTGCGTGATGATCTGGCGCAGTATCTATCCAATGCCGCTTGTGATGCTTGTGATGGTTCACGTCTGAATGAAATCTCACGTAATGTGAAAATTCTGGACAAGACCATTGCCGACGTTACTCGCATGTCAATTGGCGATGCCGAGAGCTATTATCAAGGTATTAATCTGGAAGGTGCGCGTGGTGAAATTGCGGACAAGATTTTTAAGGAAATCCGTGAGCGTCTGCACTTCCTGGTATCTGTCGGTCTGAACTATTTGAGCCTGTCCCGTTCTGCCGAAACCTTGTCTGGTGGTGAAGCACAGCGTATCCGTCTGGCTTCACAAATTGGTGCTGGCCTCATGGGTGTGATGTATGTGCTGGATGAACCTTCGATTGGTCTGCATCAGCGTGATAATGATCGCCTGTTACAAACCCTGATTCGTCTGCGTGATCTGGGCAATACCGTGCTGGTGGTCGAACATGACGAAGATGCAATTCGTGCTGCAGACCATATTATTGATATTGGTCCGGGTGCCGGTGTGCATGGCGGTCATGTGATTGCAGAAGGAACCTATCAAGAACTCGCTAAAAATAAAGATTCCCTGACCGGTAAATATCTGTCTGGCAAACTGAAAATTGAAGTGCCGAAAAAACGGGTTCAGCCACCAAAACCGGAAGAACAGATCAAATTGATGGGTGCTGCCGGGCATAACCTGAAGAAAGTCGATCTGACCATTCCATTGGGAATCATGACTTGTGTCACCGGTGTTTCAGGTTCTGGTAAATCTACGTTGATTAACCGGACTCTGTTGCCACTAGCAGCGACTCAGCTGAATGGTGCAACCACGCTAACTGCTGAGAAGTTTGACTCAATTGATGGTCTGCAATTTCTGGATAAAGTGGTTGATATTGACCAGAGCCCGATTGGCCGTACCCCACGTTCGAACCCAGCAACTTATACCGGTTTGTTTACCCCAATTCGTGAACTGTTTTCACAGACTCCGGAAGCCAAAGCGCGTGGTTATACTGCTGGCCGTTTCTCGTTTAACGTGAAAGGCGGACGTTGTGAAGCCTGTGAAGGTGATGGCATGATCAAGGTGGCGATGCACTTCCTGCCGGATATGTATGTGCCGTGTGACGCCTGTCATGGCAAGCGTTATAACCGTGAAACGCTGGAAGTGAACTACAAAGGCAAGAATATTTCTGATGTATTGCAGATGACCGTTGAAGATGCCATGCATTTCTTTGATGCGATTCCAGTGATTCATCGTCGTCTGGAAACCTTGCATCAGGTCGGTCTGGGTTATATCCGTTTGGGTCAGTCAGCGACGACCCTTTCTGGTGGTGAAGCACAACGGGTAAAACTGGCACGTGAGCTGGCCAAACGGGATACCGGCAAAACCCTGTATGTACTGGATGAGCCAACCACTGGTCTGCATTTCCATGATACTGCCAAGCTGCTGGACATCCTGCATGAGCTACGTAATAAAGGGAATACCATTGTGGTGATTGAACATAACCTGGATGTGATCAAGACTGCAGACTGGGTGGTAGATCTTGGCCCTGAAGGTGGTGCGGGTGGCGGTATGATTATCGCGGAAGGTACTCCTGAAGATGTTGTGAAAGTTAAGGCTTCACATACAGGGAAATTCTTAAAGCCATTATTGAAGTAATTTATCCTCCCCTTGTCCCTCTTTGATAAAGAAGGGAAATTCCCTCCTTTGAAAAAGGAAGGTTAGGGAGGATTTAAAATACTGATTTTATATGCTAAAACGGTGATTCATTCACCGTTTTTTGTTTTTGTTAGTTATGGGAAAAATTCAAGAGAATGAATCAATTAAACCTTACTTAGAGTTTAGTAAAATATTGCAAACTAGCTGCCAAATTTTAGATAATATTCCTTTCATATATAAAATTAATCCTAAATTAAAAACAACTCGTAATGAAATCATGAGTATTGTCGAAGAAAGTAAAGTCCTTGCTTTACCTGATCAATTTAATGAGTTTTTTGCCAAACATGGATGGGTTTGTTATAGCGCTTTAAATCAAAGTATTTTGGAACAAGCTGTTTTATTAGGCTCAAATAATAAAATACAAGAAGCTAAAGAATTACTTATAAATTATGTTGATGAAAGAATGATCGATTGGATTCTTAAAAAATGTAACACACGTAAGCATTTTATCGATCGACTTGATTTACTCAAATTACTAAAAGTGGACTATTTAGAGGAACGTTATCATTCATGTATACCTCTTTTACTTGCTCTTATTGATGGTTTGGCAAATGATATTTCAAAACATGTTAGTTTTTTTGCTGAGCAATCAGATTTGGAACTCTATGACAGTATAACTTCTCATGAAACAGGATTACCTTTTCTAAAGTTAATCATGAATACATCTAGAACAAAAACTACAACAGAGGAAATACTTATACCTTTTCGTAATGGCATTCTACATGGCAGAGATCTAAATTTTGCAAATAAAGAAGTCGCATCAAAATGTTGGTGGCTTTTAGACTGTTTAATTGATTGGGCTGATGAAAAATCCCTACAAAAACAACCTTCAAAACAAGAAAATCTAAAAGAAACTCTAAAGAGATATCAAGAAACTCAGGAATACTTTAAACGTATAAATAAGTGGGAAAAACGTCTTATTCTTTTTGAAAACTTAGGGAAATCCCAAATTTTAGAATCACTAGATCAAAACTCTCCTGAATACACTTTAGTTATCTTTCTATCAGCTTGGAAAGCAAAACAATGGGGGAAAATGACACCCCTATTGTTAAATAATATTGGGAAACCTACAGGTAAAGCCACAGGTGAAGTCAAAAAGGATTATCAAAATATTCAATTATTAAATTACCAACTGAAAAGTTCTGAAGATCAAACTCCAGCCATTACAAGAATTTTAGTAAATCTTGAATACATTAAAGATGATAAAAACTATAAAGAGGATATCAGTATAAGCATGAATTATGCAGATACAGAAAAAGGCTCACCTGAACTAAGAGGTGAACCAAATGGTAATTGGTATATTCTACAGCTATCTTTAAGGGATATTTTATTCTAAAAATATCACCAACAGAACACCTGTACTCAACAAAGGAGATAGAAATAATTTTTTAAAAATCATTATGGTAAATTAAAAAACTAAACCTCAGCCACAACATTGCGTCCTTTCGCTTTAGCCTTAAATAGTGCCTCATCGGCTTGCTCCAACAAAGCAATCCATGACTCTGCGCCAATCGCCACCCCAATACTCACCGATACATGAATATCTTCATCAGCTGAGGTCAGAATAGAATGCTCAGCGACTTCAGTCCGGATTTTATTCGCTAGCATGAAAGCATGCTGCATCTCGATATTTTCAATCAGGACCAGAAATTCGTCTCCGCCATAGCGAACCAGTAGATCCGAAGCTCGAATATTGGCTTTTAAGCGCTCTGCAACCAGTTGAATGACCTGATCACCAATAATATGCCCATATTGATCATTGACCTGTTTGAAGTGATCAATGTCGATAATCATCAGGCAGGTTCGCTTAAATTGGGTCGGATGCACTTCCATAAAACGGATATATTCATCGAGCGCAAAACGGTTAGCCAGTCCAGTCAGGGAATCGGAATGGGCAATATTTTTCAGTCGAAATTCTAATGCTTCACGCTCTTGCAGCATGTGCTGCAGTTTTTGAATTGCGGTAAATAAGGATTCAGTAGGCCGGTCTGTTTTTAGTTTTGATTGGGCTTGCTTCCGTTCAGACCCAGTGGACAAATCAAATAAAATTTTACGTGCCCGAATTAAAGGAATAAAGATGCGTTTACGCGCAAAAATCATGGTCAAAATTGCCGTAATCAGGGAAATTCCAGATAAGGCCACCGTCCAGATCAAATGATTCAGACTGTGGCGCATTTCCTTAATAGCCACATCTTTGGTGTATTTCAGTAAATAGTTCTGCAAATCAATCACTGTTGTAAATTTATCTACAATAGCTTCAGTCAGCTGGGTTCCAGTTAAATAATAAGGACGCTGCTGGCGGCTATCTTCAATCAGTCGCTCCACAATCGGTAAACCTTGCTGAATAAATTCAGTGCCGACCCGTTGATGTAAACGAATAAACTCATCAGTTTTGTCCTGAACAGGCTGTAGCGTATCAATGATATCCCAGAGATAACGTACCTGATGCTGGACTTGTAAGGAACGGGTAATGTTTTGCTCTGGAATGTGGGTTCCAAATGTCACATGAGCCATAACATTTGACGCTACCCGACCCGATTGATCCCTGAGATCAGATAAAAACAGGATTTCACTCATGTAATTATCCAAACGGGCAGATGGCGTAGCAGAGGCAATCACTACTCCTTTCAGAATTTTACGGCTGCTATCCCAGGCAGTAAACATGGCGAGAATAGCCTGATCCATTTCCTGTGCAGTACGTTCCAGGCGAGGTATTTGAGTATAGAGATCGACCTGTTGACGTCCATTCTGCAAGCTCGGTTTCAATTCAGATAAAAGTTGCTGGCTTAGGTGATTAAAACCAACCTGATCGAGTGCCTGAGCCGTAATTTGCATCTGTTGATCGACTTCCTGACGGTAATCGCTTAACTCCTGCTGATGTTTGGCAAATTCCTCAACCGAGCTGGACATTACTTTGTTGGCAGGTGCCCGTTCCCGGGAGATTTTATTGGCGAGATCGGTGACCTGTTGTAAGGCATCAAGCTGCTGATAGGTTTGTTTTGATTTTAAATAATGTTGAGTACTATCAATAATCAAGGGAATACAAATACACAATAAACATAAAATAATGATCGACATCGACCAGTACAGATGTTTGCTGATTTTCTCAGAGCGCAAAGTATTCATCTTGATTTTTAGTCCTTCACATGAATCAAGGACTCCCCATTTAATAGTAGATAGATTATACAAATAAACGCCTACTCATCATCAATATTTCTTCCCAATTGCTTTGATCTTCAGAAGGTTTTTCTTATGTTCTTAAAGGTTTTAGCTCTTTATATTTTCAGGATTTTTCATCTGTTATCACTAAAATATAAATAGGAATGAAAATTTCATAATTTAAAATATAAGAAAATTAAAAAACTCGCTTTCTGAACTATTTACACGTGCAACAATTAGGTGCATAATGCACTGCATTAGGGCGAGTTAAATTATTCCTCAGCAGATTTTTTGATTTACCCGCAAATTTTGGCGAAAAAACCTCAATTTTATATAGAAATTGAGGTTTTTTTTTGCAACTTTATAGAACGAAGCAATTTTTAAATTGAAATAATGCACCATTAAGGTGCACTTAAGAATCATTTTTGACGGCTTTCTATACTAGTTTTTCTAATCTTCTTTTATGAACTAATCCGTAGACTGATGCTTCTAAAAAATTCAGGCAAAAAAAAACCCAACCTTGGGGAAAGCTGGGCCGATAAAAACAAAAATATGCGGAGAATCAGTCAAATTATCATGTAACAACATGAACTCTAACCTGATTTTTTTATTATCAGTCAATTTGGTAACAATGTAAAGCACATTAATTTACTAGGATTTATGACATATCACAATTTATAGACAAAACAGTGAAATACATCACATTATAACCCTGATTTTGTCGCTAAACCGATCAATTCTTTCATAAATTTGTTTTATATTATAGTTTTTACGCCTTTCTTAAATTCAGTGTAATAAACATAATTATTTTCATGATAAATAAATTGGTTTTTTGAATTAAAATCCACTATTCAACTTAATTAAACAATCAAAAAATCCTTTATTAATTCATTTTCCTGATTAGATCTAACAATTTATTTTGTATACAACATTGTTATTTAAGCTTTTTTCTAAAATAACTAAATTTTCTAATTAAAAGACTATTAAACAAAATCAATACAATGATTTTGCACAAAAAAATAGCGATTTCAAATCAGATTGACTTAATAAATTGTTACAATACAATACGTTTCTGTTGTACATCTTTTGTAACAAAATGGTAAATATCATGAAAAAACTCGGTTTAGCCACTGCTTTATTATTAGCCATGACCGGTGCTCAAGCATATCAATTTGAAGTTCAAGGTCAGTCAGAGTACATCGACAACACTGCGAATGACAAAGACTTCACTGGCGCTGTTCAAGGTACTTACTACTTCAAAGATGTAGACGCTTCTAAAGGCCCTTTAGCTGAAGCTGCTTTCATCAACCAGGCATCTAATGTTTCTGCTGCTTATACATACGGCGAAAACGGACAAGAATTTGGTAATCGTACTGTACACCACTCTTTTGGTGCAAAAGGTGAAGCTTACATCCCAACTAAAGTTATTCCTGCTTATGCAAGCGCTTCTTATAGCCATACCATCACTGATAACAAAGCTGGTAACCCAGATGACAATGGCGACCGTTATGCATTAGAAGTAGGTGTACTCCCTATTCCTAACTTCCTGGTAGCTGTAGGTTACACAAGCGTTGCAGACCAAACTTCTTATGACGCTTTCAACATGTTTAACAACGGCGTTGCTAAAGCTGCTATTGAGTCTCAAACAATCGCTGAAGATCAAGATGCTATCACTGCACGTACTAAATATGTAGGCGCAATTGACGGTACTAACATGTCACTTGGCTTCGAAAGCGGCTTGGTTTATGGTGAAGATACTGCTTACAACCTAGGTACTACTTTGTACATCAACCCTAAATTAAGCGTTGGTGCATCTTATATGGAATCTAGCTACGCTAACTCTCCAGACAAAGCTTGGGGCGCAAACGTAAACTACTTCATCACTCCAGCAGTTGCTGTAGGTGCTAGCTATGTGAACTCAAACTACGAAGCAAACCTCGCTCAAAATGCTGTTGTAGTTCGTGATACACAAACTGTAGGCTTAAATGCTAAATTCCGTTTCTAATTTCTGAATTAGTTACTGAATAAAAAAGGACGCATCAGCGTCCTTTTTTATTGGATCAAATATTTATTCCGGAGAGCGGACCAGACTTAAAAAATGTAAATGGCGTTCATATTGGTCAATGATGTCCTGGATTAAATCTTCCTGAGTCCATTCCATCACATCATAATTTTGCCCCCCTTCCCTTAAAAAGACTTCTGCCTGATAAGACTGCGGAGAATCTGCATCCGGCATAAAGCTCGGTGCCAGAGTCTGGGTAGCAATGACCTGATAAATAAAGTTCATTTCATTCTGATGATCGACACGTAACTCGATCCCATCTTCCAGTTTAAAGATTTTCACCTGGATGTGACGACGTTTCAGTTCAGCCTGAAAACTGTTAAAAGCTTTGCTGACCATCTTATCAATATAATCACGTACTTCATCATGCGTATGCGGATAATGCATAATTAAACCGAGTCGCTGTTGCCAGCTACGCGGGTTCTGAATGGCCCGTGGGGTAATACGTGCAGCTTGTAGCGCATGCATTTTCGTTACATCCAGATGCAGGGCCTTAATCAGTCCCCAGCAAATCAGCAGCATAATAAATGTAAACGGCAAGGCACTCATAATCGTAGCCGACTGCAAGGCTTCCAGCCCACCTGCCAGTAACAGAATGATGGCCAATAAAGCCATTAATACGGTCCAGAACAGACGCTGCCAAGTCGGTGAATTCTCGGTTTTAGCAGTGAGATAATCCGTGACTAATGATCCTGAATCTGCTGAAGTGACAAAGAATAGAATAACCAATACCGTAGCAATGATACTGGTCACCGAATTAAATGGCAGATTACCTAAAAATTCGAACAATGCTACCGAGGAGTCACGTTGTACTGCTTCAAGCAGATTGGTATTGGCCTCATGCATGATACTGAATAATGCAGCATTGCCCATAAAGCCCATCCAGATTAAGGTAAATCCGGTAGGAATCAGTAGAACCCCAACAATGAACTCACGGATACTGCGGCCTTCGGATACTCGGGCAATAAACATCCCGACAAATGGCGACCAGGAAATCCACCAGGCCCAATACATAATGGTCCAGCCACCAATCCAGCCACTAGGCTGATAGGCATACAGATTAAAGGTCATACTGAACAGGTTTGCAACATACTGGCCAGAGTTTTGAATGGTGGTCTGCAGAAGATAGATGCTTGGACCGGTAACAAAAACAAAGATGAGTAGCAGTAAGGCAAGCAGCAGATTCAGTTCAGCTAGGCGTTTGATGCCCTTATCCAAACCAAAAAATACGGACATTGATGCCATTACAGTGACGGCAATAATCAAAATGACCTGAGTACTGGGGGTCTGCTCAACTCCAAATAGGTAATTCAGACCCGAATTAATCTGAGTCACCCCAAAACCTAAAGTTGTCGCAACCCCAAATACTGTCCCTAAGGTGGCAAAAGTATCTACCCCGTCTCCGATCGGGCCATGAATCCGGTTACCGATCAATGGATATAAGGCAGAGCGAACTTTTAAAGGCAGGTTATGTCGATACGCAAAATAGGCCAATGACAGACCCACAATGGTGTAAATCGCCCAGGCATGCAGGCCCCAGTGGAAGAAGGTCACGCGAATAGCCTGCTGTGCGGCCAGTACAGTTTCCGGGTCACCAGCAGGTGGCGTAACATAATGCATAACCGGTTCGGCAACCCCGAAAAACATCAGGCCGATCCCCATGCCTGCGGTAAACAGCATGGCAAACCAGGATGCCTGGCTATATTTTGGCTGACTATGGTCAGGCCCGAGTTTAATTTTCCCCATATCGGACAGGGCAATATAAATCAGGACAATCAGGAAGATCGCCACGGAGAGGACATAAAACCAGCTAAATGAAGTGGTAATCCACGCATTCATTTGTTTGGTCAACAGGTCAAATGAATCAGGTGCCAGTATTACCAGTCCCAAAAAAATGGCGATAATCACCACTGTACTAATAAAGACATTCGGATTGATATTGGCAAACCAGGATGAAGGTTTGGAAGGCATAGATCCCCCATTTTTTTAATAGATTGAATGCCGGGAGGCTTGAATCATTATTGATAAGTAAAAACATTCTGATCGAGAGAATTACGATCAAAGATACGTTTTGGACCTTAAGATTTTAAAATATTCAGAAAAATAAAGCCGTTAAGTTACTGTAACCAAGCTATGCAGCTCTGTACGTTCTATTCCTCAGGCTTTCTATGCTTATGTTGTATATGAGTCTGTTTAGGAAGATGAGAAATATACTGTAAGGCAATCAGACGCGAGACTATTAAGGCCAGATACATTACCCCGACAAACATCTGGATAATGGCCAGCATCCGTGCGACCGGACTGACCGGCATCACATCAGATAATCCTGTAGCAGACTGCACACTAAAGCTCAGAAAGAGCAGATCCAGCCACGGCTGATAAGCTTTTAGATCTGGGTCCGAAAAGCTGTAAGGTACCCATAACTGGCAGATGCTATAGAGAAAAGCAAAGCCCCAAGCCAGCAATGTGAAAACTGCTCCCGCTGCAAATAGTTCGTCTTTGGTCAGATAACGGTCATGAAACATATAACGTAACAGGCCATACGCTGCACTGAAGTAGGCACTGGCTTCAAACAGATGCGCGACGATCATGATCCAGGTATAGCGCAGCCCCAACACAATTAATGACGAAAAGAAGATGGCCCCTGCGACAAAGATGAGTCCCAGAATGGTAAACATCGGAGTCTGACGAATTACCTTGGCAATTACCAGCAAGACCACCACCCCCAGCATCCATGTACCCGCGCGATAAGAAACGCTGTCATAACTCAGCATCGACAGAATCAGAATCAGTAACTGCAGGCATAGCAGCCAGGCAGAAGGCAGATACTTAAAATGGGTCCAGAATCGTAGCAGAGAGTGCTTCATGAGATTTGTCTTGATGTCCTGTCGAGCATCATTATTGTTATCGCTGGCTTAACATAGCATGATCTAGCTGATGGTTAGAAACAGGATTGTATAAAAATCATTGAAATCTCAGTTAAAAATAGCTGTATTTAATTTTAGATAACCTATCCCAAAGTATTTCATTGGGTAGCTCAGGTATTTTATCGCTATAAAAAAAGCCCCCATCAGGAGGCTTTTTTAGGACATCAGATCTTAGTGATCAGATGCACCTGAGATTCCAATACCTGTTTGTGAGCGAACAAACTGTGCATCGAAAGCTTTGCGTTCTGCCTGTGCTTTCACTGAGCGGTCTGTGATGGAGAAGAACCAGCAGCAGAAGAAAGACAATGGCATTGCAAATAATGCAGGACCATTAAATGGAACGACTGGTGTATCTGAAATCGCGAAAGTATCTACCCAAACGGCTTTAGACAGTACAATCAGTACTACTGCAGTCACCAGACCAACCACGCCACCAATTACAGCACCACGTGTGGTCAGGCCTTTCCAGAACATAGACAGTACTAGTACCGGGAAGTTGGCACATGCTGCTACCGAGAATGCCAGACCTACCATGAAGGCAACGTTTTGCTTCTCGAACAGAATTCCCAAGATCATCGCAAAGATAGCAAGACCAAGAGTTGCAATTTTAGACATGCGCAGTTCAGATTCAGGTGTAGTACGGCCTTTCTTGAATACGTTTGCATACAAGTCATGTGAAATTGCTGAAGCACCTGACAAGGTCAAACCTGCAACTACCGCAAGAATGGTTGCGAATGCCACTGCAGAAATGAAGCCCATGAACAGGTCACCACCCACAGCATCTGCCAGGTGAACCGCGGCCATGTTGTTACCGCCCACCAGCTCTAGCTTGCCTGTGATTGCCATTTTTGCAATGTCCAGGAACTGCGGGTTGTTCGCTACGTATAGAATCGCACCGAAACCGATAATGAAGGTTAACAGGTAGAAGTAACCGATAAAGCCTGTTGCAACCACCACTGATTTACGTGCTTCTTTGGCATCTTTTACTGTAAAGAAACGCATCAGGATATGTGGCAGACCTGCTGTACCAAACATCAGCGCCAGACCAAGAGAAATCGCATCGACCGGATTCGAAGCGAGATTACCCGGACCCATAATCTTGGTTGCATCTGCAAGGCTCAAGTCATGTACTTTAGAGTAAACCTGAATCGATTGTTCAAACATATTGGTAAAGCTGAAACCTACGCCCTTCATTACCATGAAAGCCATAAATGTCGCACCAGACAACAGCATTACTGCTTTAATGATCTGTACCCAAGTGGTCGCTAGCATGCCACCGAAGATTACGTAAGCCATCATCAACAGGCCAACAATCACCACAGCAATATTGTAGTTCAGACCGAAGAGTAACTTGATCAACTGACCTGCACCTACCATCTGTGCGATCAGGTAAAACGCAACCACAACCAGTGAACTTAATGCAGCTAGAGTACGCACCGGTTTTTCTTCCAGACGGAACGACACTACATCAGACAGGTTAAATTTACCCAGGTTACGCAAACGTTCTGCCACCAGGAATAAAACGATTGGCCAACCCACCATAAAGCCTAGTGAGTACAGCAATCCGTCAAAACCGGACAGGAATACCATCGCGGAAATACCGAGGAAAGATGCTGCAGACATGAAGTCACCAGCAATGGCCAGACCGTTCTGGAAGCCAGAAATCCCGCCGCCGGCAGTATAGAAATCATTAGTATTTGTGGTTTGTTTGGCAGCCCATTTGGTAATAAATAAGGTTGCTCCAACGAAAATCACAAACATGATAATCGCGTGCCAGTTGGTCGCTTGCTGCTCCGCAGCACCCAGATCTGGTCCAGCAAATGCCATTGCCGAGCTGAGCAAGGTCAGCGCTGCAGCAGCAAGCGCTTGATATGAAATCCCTTTCATCTTAGTGTTGCCCCTTTTCTTTTGTAATCGCTTCCACTTCCTGAATTGCTTCTCTGTTCAGCTGATCAAGTTTGTTATTGGCAATGTAGGAATACACCCAGCACAATATAAAAGACAAAATAATGATACCGATACCTAGAGGTACACCCCAGGTCGTTACACCGCCAGAAATTGAAGACAATAGAAATTCTTTGTTGTAGCCAACAAGCAACATGAAACCGACATAGACAAATAGCATGATGCCGGTTAAGGTCCAGCTCAGCGTACTTTTTCTACGTACCATTTCTTTGAATTTGGGATTCTGTAGAATTCTTTCTACTTGGGCCTCATCCATAGTTACACTCCTGTAGCCCCACCATGGGCTTACTATTTTTTAATTCGAATTATCACTGTTGCAAAATAACAACATTTAGAATGACTTGTAATTTAGACTTTGGTCGTTAAAAAATGATCAATTTAAACTGCTGAGTGCATGATGCGGTATCATAGCGTCATGCACAGTACACATCAGGCTATATGAACAGTTGGCTCATCATAGGGGTGCTCGCCCTCTATATCACTTTACTCTTTACTTGCGCTTTCTATGGGGAAAAACATGCCAGCCGGCTGAGTACCCGTGGCCGCATGCTATTGTTTAGTTTAACTTTAGGCGTCTACTGTTCTTCCTGGACATTTTATGGCGCGACCGGTGCTGCGGTTCGTGAAGGAATTATTTTCCTGCCGATCTATCTTGGTCCCCTGCTCTTTGTCGCGATTGGTTACGATATCTGGCGCCGTCTGGGACGGGTACGCCAGCATCATGCGATTTCCTCTATCGCCGACTTCGTCGCTGCACGTTATGGTAAGAGTGGGCCTCTGGCTTCGCTGGTCACCATTCTGGCGGTGATTGCCATCATTCCCTATCTGGCTTTGCAGTTACGTGCAATTGCCTTGAGTGCGGCGGTCATTCTGGAACCTTCAGCCGGGATTGCCAGTACCACCAATAGCGTACTGTTCCTGACTGGCGTCCTGGCGATTCTGGCGATGATTTTCGGTACCCGGCAGATTGCCAACACCGAACAGCATGGCGGTCTGATGCTGGCTGTCGCCTTTGAGTCTTTTGTTAAGTTATTTGCCTTGCTGGCCGTAGCCTGTTTCTTTATTTTTGAAGCACCAGAAAATCTGCCTCAGATCAGTAGCGATATTCAGTCAACCTTCCATGATGTACAGCTGTTTGGCGTACCGGAAAGTTTCTGGGTACAGACCCTGTTGGCTGCACTGGCGATTATCTGCTTGCCACGTCAATTCCACGTAGCAGTGGTTGAATTACGGGATGAAAAACATATCCGTGGTGCACGTCGCTGGTTTGCCATTTATCTGATTCTGACCACACTGGCAATTATCCCGATTGCCAGCTGGGCACTGCATGCGGCTCCCCAATATTTAGCGATTCCAGATGTCGCGGTACTGTCTTTACCGCTTAGCTATAATCAGGACTGGCTGACCTTATTGGCCTTCTTAGGCGGTTTCTCGGCTTCGACTGGTATGTTACTGGTGTCTTCAGTCGCCCTGTCGATCATGCTGAGTAATGACCTGATCATGCCAGCGCTCTGGCGCTTAAACCTGATCTCACGGCATGACAAGCGTTTACCACTGGTACTGAAATTTACCCGCCGGATCTGTATCCTAGCCGTGATGTTGATGGGCTTTCTGTTCTTCAACTTTTTTAATGATATTGACCAGCTCTCAGTCTTTGGTCTGCTGGCCTTTAGTGCCGTGGCACAATTCGCCCCTGCCCTGATTGGTGGTCTGTATTGGCGTGGCGGGAGTAAGCAAGGTGTATATGCTGGCCTGCTGACCGGTTTCGCTTTATGGTCGTATACCCTGCTATTACCAACGATTTTGCGCAGCCTGCCAGAAGCCTATCAGCAGTTCAGCCAGAGTTTTCTGGAACAGGGTCCTTTGGGCTGGAACTGGTTACGTCCTGAAGCCCTGATCGGTTTCGAATCTTTTGATCCTTTAACGCATGGTGTGGTCTGGGCACTAGGTCTGAACACATTCCTATATATCTGGGTTTCCCGGATGTTCCGTCCAAGTGTGGCTGAACAGATTCAGGCGGAAAGTTTCTTCTACTATGAAACCAAGCCGCTTCCTTCTCAAAGTCCATCTACTGATGTCAGCTACTCGCATCAGGATGTGGCCCGTTTAAAAGTTGGTGACCTGATTACGCTGGCCAAGCGCATTACCGGTGAAGGTCCAACCATGCAGGCCTTCCAGCAGTTCTGTGCTCAAAATAGTGTGGAACTGAATGAAAATAGCAGTGCCAATGGCATGTGGTGGCGTTTTACCGAGCAGTATCTGGCCGGTACCATTGGTGCAGCCTCGGCACGTACCCTGCTGACTACCGCGATGGTGAATAATGGCCTGGCCCTCGGTCAGGTGGCGAATATTCTGGATCAGGCCTCACAATGGCAGCGTTTTAACCAGAACCTGATCATGACCATGATCGACCATATGACCCAAGGGGTGAGTGTGGTTGATGAAAATATGTGTCTGGTCGCCTGGAACAACCAATACCTGAAACTGTTCGACTATCCAAAAGATATTGTTTATGTCGGCTGTCCAATCGCTGACCTAATCCGTTATAACGCTGAACGCGGTGAATGTGGTCCGGGCTCGGTCGAAGAACATGTGCGTAAACGGATTCACTGGATGCAGGTCGGCAGTGCGCATGAATTTGAACGGATCCGTAAAGATGGCCGCGTGATTCAGATGCGGGGTAACCCAATTGAAGGCGGTGGTTTCGTGACGACCTTTGCCGATATTACTGCCTTCCGTGAAAATGAAGCATTACTGGAAGCCCGGGTTCAGGATCGTACCCAGCAGCTCGCTGATGCCCTGTCTGAACAGCAACTGGCGCGTGAACAAGCCGACAAAGCCAATATGTCCAAGAGCCGCTTTATTGCTGCCGCCAGTCATGACCTGTTACAGCCAATGCATGCTGCACGTCTGTTCAGTACGGCGCTGGAGCAAAGTGTACAAAGCGAAGAAGATCGCAAGACCCTGCAGCAACTGGATCGTGCCCTGCATGGGGCAGAAAGCATGCTCTCAGCTCTGCTGGATATTGCCCGACTGGAGGGCGGTACGATTCAGCCGAAACGCCAGGCTTATCCACTGCATGATTTATTAAGTGATCTGGAACTGCAATTCAAATCCATTGCGGCACAACGTGGCATCAAACTGCGAGTGCATGATGCCCAGTTCTGGATTGACACCGATCCACAATGGATTCGCCGGATTATCCAGAACTTTGTCAGCAATGCCCTACGTTATACCGCCAAAGGTAAGGTCGTGGTCGGTGTACTGCGTTCTAGCAACCGGCCAAATCATATCCGGATCGGGGTTTGGGATACCGGTCCCGGTATTGCTGAAGAACAGCGCATCAAGCTGTTCCAGGAATTCGAGCGTTGTGGCCATACTTCGCCTTGGGGTGAACAGGGTCTGGGGCTTGGTCTCGCCATCGTGCAACGTATGACTGGTCTATTGGATTATCCAGTTCATGTTTCTTCCGAGCTGGGCAAAGGTTCCTGCTTCATGATTGAAGTGCCACTGACCGCAGCACCGAAAGTCGTTGCCGCCCCTGTTCAGGCTGTGCCGTTGAAGTCCAAGGCCTTTAAGATTCTATGTCTGGACAATGATGAAACCATTCTGGAAGGCATGTCGACCTTATTGACCAAATGGGGTTATCAGGTCTTTAAAGCCACCGAACCAGAACAGGCCGCCGAGATGATTCAGCAGGAAAATATTCAGGTCTGGCTGGTCGATCAGCATTTAAACCAGGACAAGATCGGTCTGGACTTTATTCTGGAACATCGTAGTAGTGATATTCCGGTGGCATTGATTACCGCAGATTCTGATCCGGAACTGCCACAGCGCCTGAAGGATTTAAATATTGTCCTGCTGAAAAAACCGTTGAAGCCTGCTTCACTCCGTTCCTGGTTATCCGGTCTGAAAATCTCAGGTAGCTAGAACTTTTTATTTTCATCTCAATGCCCATTTTAATGATTTAAAATGGGCATTTTTTATACTGAATAAATACCTATCTTTACCTGACTGGCAAAAAAATCAGGTCAATGTGCTAAAAGCACCAAATTTCACATAATTCCTGCTGATAAATTGCTCAAAATTATCATTTCAGCATTCTCTATGGCAAAAGCCACCAATTCTATTAATATACATGTGTACACCTAGTTACAATTATTTAAGCAATTGTTTTAAATTAATTTTTAATCCTATTTTATGGCAGATAGAACTTTGGTCGTATTTTTAATACAACAAGCTTAGTTCTAAAAATAGACAATATAAGAAACGATCAGTTTCCATCTGACAATGCCTAAATCCTTTTGGCAGCTGGTCTATTTGCACTGCTAGATAGGAGTTATAAAAATGAAACTCGATGAATCAATTGCTCAGCTTCCCGCACAGACTCAGCAATTCCATCGCCAATATGGTGCTAATGCCTTATTACCCAGCATCGACTGGGCACAAATGTTTAAATACAGCAAACTCGACGATACCCAGATTCAGGCGCTCGAAACTCTGTATCAGCATGCAGTTCCTTTAGCCCTGCAAGTTTTTGATGAACTGCATTTTGATGTCTTTGAACCTTATGCCTACAAACCGCAAGGTTTAGGTTTATTTGAACGTTTGGCTGAACAGGAAAACAAGCTGATTGAATCTCTGGAAGCAGAAGCTGAAGATTTACCTGTACAAACCCGTCATCAGATCTGGAGTATGCTGCTGCGTGGTGGCGCTGTTCTGGTCTTTAAAGCGTGGCTCGGCAAAGTGAAAAATGAAGAAGATTGCCTGGATACCACCCAGTTTGATGAACTCTCTGACTTGCTCTTTATCAAAACCTGTCCGCATGAACTGGCAGAGCACCTACAGGTCGATCCGAATAGCACAGACGAGCATGTGTTCCTGATGTATGAGGATGAAGTTTATCTGGACCGTTTTAACAGTCTGGAAACTGCTGCCCTGTTTGTAGACTTAGGGGTTTATGATGCAACTTTCCTGAGTCTGCGTGATGATCGCGTAGCAGAATACCTAATCTCCAAAGGCTATGTCACTCAAGAACAGATTGATGAATTGCAGTCCGCATTGAATCCAATGTTCTGTACCGATGTCACCCAAAAACAGGATTATATTGCTTAATCTGGCAATATATTCGCAATAAAAAAGACCTCAGATGAGGTCTTTTTTATTTTGTAAGCTGTATCACTTACATTTTCTTTTCTTCAATATTCAAGGCATTAATAGCAAGCACCGCCTGGGTACGGTTTTGTACACCCAGCTTACGGAAGATTGCTGTTACGTGCGCTTTAATCGTGGCTTCAGAGACATCCAGTTCATAAGCAATCTGTTTGTTCAGCAAGCCTTCGGCCACCATCATCAAGACACGGAACTGTTGCGGTGTCAGTGACTGAATCCGTTCTGCCAATGCAGTTTCATCTGCAGCACGCGGATCGAAATTCATGTTGGCTGGCAGATTTGGTGGTAACCAGATTTCCCCTTCGAGGACTTCACGAATCGCTTCACCAATATGGCTTGGATGCGCAGATTTTGGAATATAGCCCATCGCACCATGTGCAATCGCACGCTGGATAATGCTGGCTTCTTCGTGAGCAGAAACAACAATAATTGGAATCGAAGGATATTGTGCGCGAACGTGGACCAGAGCAGAAAAGCCCGATGCACCTGGCAGGTTTAAATCCAGAAGGACAAGATCAGGCTCAGGACCATTTTCTAGACGTTCATAAAATTCATTGACTGCTGCAGTTTCATGAATCTGCGCTTGTGGCAGACTATAACGAACAGCTTGGATCAGAGCATGACGAAACAGTGGATGATCATCAACGATTAAAATATTCATAGGACGTGAGAGAGATCTTGTGCACAGTAGCTCCTATTCTAACCACACAAGCCAGTTTATGGATATGCAAGATCGCCAATTTTTTAAATAATGTGGAGTTTTTCTTTAATTTTTTTAAATTTTGGCTTATTTCAATAATTCTTTAATTCTCATCACTTTTTTATATATGATTTATTCCTATTCTGCATAGCTTATCTTTATTCAATATAAATATAGTTATCAGTTATTTATCCAGCTCTCTATGTTTCAGAAGCAAATTTTCCGCTTATATAGAAAAATCAGATAACTTTTCAGCATTTCGTTATTTTACACCTACTGCGGCAATCGGGATTAATAGGGCCATTCCGAGCTTAACTATTTTTAGGTACTTCACATGTCCCATTTTTCCGAGCAAAAACCTTTAAACATCGTGGCTGTTTCTGGCGGCCTGAATCACCCATCTAAAACCGAAGCACTGGTTCAAGCCATTCTGGATGAACTGGGTGAAGCGACGCCAATCAATGTACATTTCATCAAGTTCAGTGAAATTGGCCAGCTTTTAGGTGGTGCAATTTACCGTAACCAGCTACCGCAACGCGTGCAGGATGATTTGGCAGCTGTTGAAGCAGCAGATGCCCTGATTGTCGGTACGCCTGTTTACCGCGCTTCATTTACGGGCCTGTTCAAGCATTTCTTTGACTTCGTAGAACAAACGGCGCTGGTAGATGTACCGGTTCTTTTAGCAGCTTCTGGTGGTAGTGACCGTCATGCGCTGGTTCTTGAACACCAATTACGCCCATTGTTCAGCTTCTTCCAGGCACAAACTCTGCCAATCGGGGTGTATGCCACAGATCGTGACTTTACGCCTGAATACACCATTCACAGCGAATTACTCCGTGCCCGTATTACCCTGGCAGTGGCTCGTGCCCTACCAATCTTTGAATGGGCGCCAGCAAAGGGGCAGCGTGCTGAGGTTATTAAAGAAAAATCTCAGCAAGCCAACCAGAACCTAGGCATCAACAAGCAAATCGAACAGGAAGAAATTTTACCTTCAGCTGCAGTACCAAGTCTGGATGCCGCAGAATCCCGTTTGCACAGCAAGAAAGTGCCAAAGACTCAAGTGGCTTAATAGCCGCTTCATTCAGAGGGTAAGAATAATGTCTCAAGATAAAAATATTGTATTTGCTTACTGGGTTCCAAATGTCAGTGGCGGTCTGGTGGTCAGCGACATTGAACAGCGTACTGACTGGAGCTATGACTATAATGTCCGTCTGGCGCAAACTGCTGAGAAAGCAGGTTTTGATTATGCCCTGACCCAGATCCGTTTTACTGCGGGCTATAACGCTGAAAACCAGCATGAATCAGTGAGTTTCAGTCATGGCATCCTGGCGAAAACTGAACGTTTAAAAGTGATTGCCGCGATCTTGCCGGGCCCATGGAAGCCTGCGCTGGCAGCGAAGCAGCTGGCCACCATTGACCATCTCACCAATGGCCGGATTGCGATTAATGTCGTAAGTGGCTGGTTCCGTGGCGAGTTTGATGCAATTGGTGAAGAATGGCCGGAACATGACGAACGTTATGCACGTTCAGAAGAATTTATTCGCAGCCTGAAAGGGGTCTGGACCCAAAACAATTTTAGTTTTGATGGTAAATACTACCAGTTCCAAGACTATACCTTGAGTCCAAAACCGCTACAAAAACCGTATATTGAAATCTTCCAGGGGGGAAGTTCCCGGGCAGCACGCGATATGGCATCTCGCGTGTCTGACTGGTACTTCACCAATGGCAATACGCCGGAAGAGCTGAAAAAACAGATCGATGATATTCGTGAAAAAGCCAAAGCGAACAATCACTCTGTGAAAATTGGCGTAAATGCATTTGTGATTGCTCGTGACACCGAAGAGGAAGCGCAAGCAGTACTGCGAGAAATCGTGGCCAAGGCCAATGTTCAGGCGGTGAAATCTTTCGGTGAGGCAACGCGTGAAGCGGGCGCAGCGAGTAAAGAAGGTGAAGGTAACTGGGCCAAATCCACATTTGAAGATCTGGTGCAATATAACGATGGCTTCCGTACCAACCTGATCGGGACGCCAGAGCAGATTGCGGAACGTATCATCGAACTGAAAAAAGTTGGTGTTGATCTGGTTCTTTCAGGCTTCCTGCACTTTATTGAAGAAGTAGAATACTTCGGTGAAAAAGTCTTGCCACTCGTGCGTGAACTCGAAACGCAGCAAGCTGAACAGCAACAAGAAGAACAAGAAGCTGAGCTCGTTTAAACTATAATAATGCTCAGCATAACGATTCATTCCCTCAAGGCTCGGCTTGAGGGATTTTTTTTGTGCAACACAGTGTTCTCAGCATAGAGATAGCCGCCTGCTTCATTCTTGACTAGAATGAAGCCAAACTCGATGAGATAGAAATTTAAATTATGTATACCGGTATCGTACAAGGCTTGGAAAAAGTCGTGGATATTCGCCAGGGCAATGGCTTCATTACCATTATCGTGAGCAACGAAAATCAGTTTTTTCAGGATGTCTTTATTGGCGCCAGTGTTGCGATCAACGGCGTCTGCCTCACCGTAACGACTCTTGATCAGAAGCTAAACCAGATTCACTTCGATATCTCCGATGTAACCCTTGCCCTCACCACCTTAAAATCTCTTCAAGTAGGTGATGAAGTGAATGTCGAACGCTCTGCCAAAGTCGGTGCAGAAAATGGCGGGCATAATCTGTATGGGCACATCGAAGGCACAGCAATCATTAAAAATCTGGAACATCGGGGTGAAACCTACCATATCGATATTCAGATCCCGGATGGCAATATCAAATACTTTTTCCTGAAAGGGTTTATTGGTCTGAACGGCTGCAGCCTGACCATCAATCGCGTCGATCGCGCCAATAGTGAAATTTCGATTGATCTGATTCCCGAAACTTTGCGTCTGACCACCTGGAAAAATGCCAAAGTAGGTGATGAAGTCAATTATGAAATTGACCAGACCACGCGTACCTTGGTGGATACCTTAGAAAATATTCACCAGCGTTAAATGAAAGAGCCGCTTATACCATAGGCGGTTTTTTAACTGATCATTCTGCCCATATCTACGTTTCTATACAGAATTTTCAGGTGGAATGAATAAAATAATCTGATTCCGATTCAGAACGTTATTCCCATGCAGTTGATCTGGTTCCGCCAAGACCTCCGTATACATGACCATGCCGCACTCTGGCATGCTACTCAGCAAGGACCTTGCATTGCGCTAGCAGTCCTCTCTCCCGAACAATGGCAACTGCATCAGGATGCCCGGATCAAAACTGATTTTTATCTGCGCCGGCTCAAATATTTAAAACAGCAGCTACAGCAACTGAATATCCCGCTGATTATATTGAATATTCCTTTATGGGAAAATTTGGCGTCAGAAATATTGAATCTATGTCAAACCCTGAAGATTGAAAACCTGCATGCCAATATCGAAGTTGGCGTCAACGAGCTGAAACGTGATGCTCAGGTGCAGCAATTGCTGGAACAGCAGCAGATCAGGGCCGAGCTCTATCATGATCGCACCCTGTTTCCCCTCGGCAGTATCCGGAACCAGTCCAATCAGCCGTATCAGGTCTATAGTGCCTTTAAGAAAAAGTGCTATGAGCGGCTAATTCTGGATGTACCCGCCTGCTATCCTGAGATTGAAGCTCAAGATCCAATCCAATTACCTATTGAGTTCACCAATGTTGATCTGGAAAAATTCTCGGCGGATTATGTAGTAGAGCATGCTACCCAACTTTGGTCTGCGGAGGATCAAGCTGCCTTGGATCTGCTCGATGATTTTATCGAGGACAAAATGGCTCATTATAAAACCGACCGTGATCTGCCAGCAGTTGATGGCACCAGCCGTATCTCCCCTTATCTGAATATTGGTATTCTCTCCATTCGCCAATGTATGCAAGCTCTTTTTCAAGATGGCTATTTCCAGATTGAGGATGTGGGTCAGCAAACCTGGTTGGATGAACTCTTGTGGCGGGAATTCTATCTACAGACCCTGTTTGATTTTCCACGTGTCTCCAAACACCAACCATTTAAGCAAAATACCAATAAGATTCAGTGGCGTAATGCCCCCGAAGACCTAGCTGCCTGGCAGCAAGGCCAGACCGGAATTCCAATTGTCGATGCTGGCATGCGGCAAATGCTGGCGACAGGCTGGATGCATAACCGGGTCAGGATGATTACTGCAATGTTCCTGTGTAAGAACTTGCTGATCGACTGGCGACTGGGTGAAAGCTGGTTTATGCAACACCTGATTGATGGCGATCTGGCTGCGAATAATGGTGGCTGGCAATGGTGTGCATCGACCGGCATGGATGCTGTGCCCTACTTCCGGATTTTTAATCCGGTCAGCCAGTCCCTGAAGTTTGATCCCAATGGAAACTATATCCGCGAGTGGGTGCCTGAACTGGCGCATCTGGATGCCAAATCCATTCATGAACCTTATGCCAGAAATCCAGATTTACAGCTGGATTATCCTAAGCCAATTGTCAATTTAAAGCAGTCGCGTATACGGGCAATTGAAGCATTCAAAAATCTGTAATTTACATTCGAATTAAATATTAAACAGAATCTTGAGCTAATAAAGGTGGCATGGATCCCACCGTTTCCCATCCTTGCGCCATAGTTTAAAGCAGTGCTTAAACTGGCTCAGGACGTATGTATGGGAAACAAAGAGCTTTTGCCTTGCGGACTCTCAACATATATTTTGAAAGTCCTTATGGCCCGTCAAAAGCAGAGCACCGCCTGCACAATGCTTATTTGATTAATCAAGGCAAGTGAGGCAGTGTTCCTTGCTCTTTCAAACCAAGACTTAAGAATAAAAACTTGGATCAGGCACTTTCCCGGTCAGTATCCATTCCCCAACTTCCTGATATTTATAATCTACCGGATCATGCAAGGTCTGGGTGCGAACATTACGCCAGAAACGGTCCAGATTCAGTTTGGCTGTGGTCGCACGCGCGCCCATCACCTGAAAAATATTCTGGGTGATATAGAGAGATGTATTGGTGGCCGCGATTTTGGCTGTAGCAATCGCCACTGAAACTTCACCACGCTGCTCGGCAGTGAGATCATTGCCCAGATCCCAAGCAGCTTGTAAGGTTTGAATCGCTTTATCAGCCAGCAAACGCACGCTTTCCAGCTGCACATAAAAATCGGCAAAATGCTTCTGGGTAAAAGGGTCATTCACAGCCTCTTCTACCAGTGATTTAGACCAGGCTTTTTGAGTCTGTACGGTTTGTTTGGCCACTTCAAACGCACCTTCTGCTACACCGAGGAACATGTGTACAAAGATCAGCTGGGCAATTAAAGGACGTAAGCTTGAATACGGCGTACTCAGTGGACCCGGATTTAACAGCAATTCATCTTCATGAATTTTAACCTGTTCAAAATGGCTGGTGCCGCTATCGGTCTGGCGTTGACCCATATTATTCCAGTCACCAAGAAAACTTACGCCCTTACGTGCTGTTGGAATTACCCCGATCAGTAATTTTCCAGCGTCGTTATAGCCTGAGCACAGTAAAATATCGGAATCAATGGAGCCAGAACAGAAGCTTTTATGCCCATCAAAAATATATTCTTTTTCAGCAACTTTTATTGCGGTAGTACGACGGTCCAGTGGATTTAGGGTATTGCCCCAGAACAGGTTTTCCCGAGCGGTCTGTTCAAACCATGGGCCATATTGTTCCGGTTGGGAAAATAATTGAACCGTTGCAATCAGCAAATGATGAAACCCATAAACATGTGCTAATGAACTATCGACTCGGGCAATGATTTGAATGGTTTTAAAAATTGTCTGCCAGTCTGCTTCCTGACCGCCGTACTGTTTTGGAATAGACAGGCCCAGTAAACCGCTCTGACGAATCAGATCACGCTCGGCTTTAGGATTACCGCCCTGCTTGTCACGAGCTGCGGCTGTTTGGGCAAAAGTTTCTGTCAGTTGCTGGGCAATTTGCAGGGGAGATTGATCTAGATATTGTTGTCGTACATTCATTCTTTTGACCTAAGTTCAGCATAGTTTTAGCTTAGCAGATTGCAGCTTGGCACTATATTCGAAAGCATGCAGAGCTTATTCCTGAGACAAAAATACCGGCAAATAATGCCGGTATTTGAACGTCCTAAACTTATGCCTGATTACGCTGCACTTCAGCAATTAACTGATCCACGACTTGTGGCTCAGCCAGAGTCGAGGTATCGCCCAGACTGTCCAGTTCATTGGCAGCAATCTTTCTTAAAATCCGGCGCATAATTTTTCCTGAACGGGTTTTAGGTAAAGCGGGTGCCCAGTGCAAGGCATCTGGCGTTGCCACTGGCCCTAAAATTTTACGTACCCAAGCTACCAGTTCACCGCGCAACTGTTCAGTACTTTCAGTCCCTGCCTGCAAGGTGACAAAGGCACAAATCCCCTGACCTTTGATGTCATGCGGCATACCCACTACGGCAGCTTCGGCAACTGCCTCATGTGCAACCAATGCACTTTCAATTTCTGCCGTACCCAGACGATGGCCTGAAACATTGAGTACGTCATCGACACGACCGGTAATCCAGTAATAGCCATCTTCATCACGACGTGCGCCGTCACCAGTAAAATAGGTACCCGGATAGGTCGAGAAATAGGCGTCAATAAAGCGGTCTGGGTCACCCCAGATGGTGCGCATCTGACCGGGCCAGGAATCCTTAATTACTAGATTCCCTTCTGCCACCCCTTCAATTTCCTTGCCTTCTGCATCGACAATGGCGGGTTGCACACCAAAGAATGGCCGGGTTGCAGAACCCGGTTTCAGGTCGGTCGCACCTGGTAAAGGCGTAATCATGAAGCCACCAGTTTCGGTTTGCCACCAGGTATCAATCACCGGACAGCGGCTTTCACCGACTACCGAGTAATACCAGTTCCAGGCTTCCGGGTTAATCGGCTCACCGACCGAACCTAAAATTCTCAGGCTGCTACGATCACTTTCCCGTACATAGGCATCCCCCTCACGCATCATGGCACGAATGGCTGTCGGTGCAGTATAGAGAATGGTCACATTGTGCTTGTCGACGATATGTCCGGTACGTGCCCAGCTCGGATATTGCGGCACTCCCTCGAACATGACCGTAGTCGTACCATTAGAGAGCGGACCATACAGTACATAGGAATGCCCGGTAATCCAGCCGACATCGGCAGTACACCAGAACACATCATCCTGTTTGATGTCAAAAACTTCTCGGAAAGTACAGTTCACATAAGTCAGATAGCCGCCTGTGGTATGCAGTACGCCCTTAGGTTTTCCGGTTGAACCCGAGGTATACAGGATAAACAGCGGATCTTCCGCATTCATCGGCTCAGGCGGACAGATCTCATTGACGGTCATAATTTCCATGTGATACCAGAGATCACGCCCCTGTTGCATTTCCACCGGATTGCCAGTGCGATGTACAACGATGACATGTTCAACCGATTCGGTACCGGCGACTTTCAGGGCTTCATCCACATTGGCTTTCAGTGGAATGGCTTTGCCCCCACGCATGCCCGAATCTGCGGTAATCACCATTTTGGCCTGACTGTCTTCAATCCGGCTGGCCAGAGAATCAGGTGAGAAACCACCAAACACCACACAATGCACTGCACCAATCCGGGCACAGGCCAGCATGGCAATTGCGGCTTCCGAGACCATTGGCATATACAGCACCACCCGATCGCCTTTTTTAATCCCGTTCTTTTTCAGTACATTGGCAAAACGGCAGGTTTCATCATAAAGCTCATGAAAAGAAATAATCTTGTGACGGGATGGATGATCCCCTTCCCAGATAATCGCCGGTTTATAAGGATGTTCCTTAAGATGGCGATCCAGACAGTTGGCACTGACATTGAGCTGGCCATCTGCAAACCATTCAATTTTAAAATTGTCTTTATCAAAACTGGTATTTTTAACCTGGGTAAAAGGTTTGATCCAGTCCAGGCGCTGTGCCTGTTCAGCCCAGAACTGATCCGGTTGTTCAATGGATTGCTGATAACGCTCAAAATACTCTGTATCAGTGGTACGTGCGGTTTTCTTAAATTCTGCTGGTACTGGATAGATTTCTTTCATTGTTCGCTTCCTTGATCTTGTTCTATCTCATCACGAGAGCTTGATGGCATTTTGTTGATTGTTTTTTATGCATAATGGCAGTATGTACTGCATATTTCAAATCCGACAATCATGCTTTCGTCGTAGATTATTTATTCAAATTCAATCAGAATAACTTCGGATAATGCTCAGCTATGGCCAAAGTCAGCTAGATATTGCTATCGTCAAATAAAATGAGTCGCCCACTCTCGCTGTATTTTATACAAGCTTAGGATCTTGCCCATGAATTCAACTGAACCTTCCTATTTCCCTCCTCCTTTTCCTGCAGCAGATCATCCCTTATCGATCAGGGGCCGATTTGGACGTTTGAGTTTTATTGCCTGGTCTGCATTTTTACAGTTTATTTTCTTATGCAGCAGTATTGCGCTAGGTTTAAGTATTGATATTGTGAACATTGCCAGCCTATCAGTAGATTCAAACTGGCAAATCTCCCTGCACGGCCTGTCCAGCCTGTTTGCCTTAGCGATCATGCTGGTCTATCTATATTTCGGTATTGTGATTACGGTACGACGCTTACATGATCTGGACCGCAGTGGCTGGTGGATGCTGCTATTCTTCGTGCCTTTGATCAATCTGTTTGTCTGGATTTATATCGTACTTTTTCCAGGAACAAGAGGTAGCAATCAGTATGGTCCGATACGTACAAGCCCCGTCTGGGAAAAAATTGTGGCCTGGCTGGTAATCATTTTTACCGTACTCAGCCTGTTGGCGACGACTGCGTTATTCTCTTATATGAGTGAAGGTGAACCTTCAAGAATCCCAAGTGAAGTGAAACAAAAAACGACTGAGTTCTTTTAAGACAGTTGTGTCTGTTTTGCATAAATATATTGTGTATAAATTTCGCTGTTGTTAATTTTTTGCTGTAGTTGAGGCAAAATAAGCGAAATTTAAATTGTGGAGTTTTTGTGGCTGAGCAAGAGAATACTTTAAGCCAGGTAACTGAAGGGACGACTGAGCTCCTGCATCAGGCGACTGAAAAAACTGCCCAAACCGTGATCGAACATACCTCCAAGTACAATGATGCCTATAGCACCATTGACAAGATCATGGAGGGTTTCTGGGAGCGTGTGCCTTATTTCTGCATCGCACTGACAGTCATTGTCATTTTCTGGTTACTGTCAAAACTGTTTAAGTTTTTTGTCCGTAAGACTTTAGAAAACCGTACTTATACCCGACAGAATCTGGTACTGGTGCTGAACCGTGTCGGTAGTACCGTGATTGTTTTCTTCGGTGTTTTAATCGGGCTGGTGATTGCAATTCCAGGTTTCACCCCAGGTCAGCTGATGAGTGCGCTTGGGATTGGTTCGGTGGCGATCGGTTTCGCATTTAAGGATATTTTCCAGAACCTGCTCTCAGGCGTACTGATTTTGCTGGGCGAACCCTTCAAGATTGGCGATGACATTATCGTGAATGGTCTGGAAGGTACCGTAGAAGATATCCAGATTCGTGCAACCTTTTTACGCTCGCCAGATGGTCGTCGTATCGTAATTCCAAATGCTACGGTCTATACCAGTGCAGTCACAGTGAATACTGCTTATACCCGTCGCCGCTGTGAATTTTCGGTCGGGATCGGTTATGAAGATGATATCCAGAAAGCCAAGGATATTATTACTGCAATTCTGGATAAAGATCCGACCATCCTGAGTCAACCTGCATTTAGCGTCAATGTGATTGCACTGGCAGACTTCTCGATTACTCTCAAAGCCTTATGGTGGGTCAATACCACTGAAACAGGCATAGGCACCTCAATCAGTGCCGTTCAGGAACGGGTGATACAAGCCTTTGCTGAACATAATATTTCGATTCCATATCCGGTGCAGGAAGTGAAAGTCTATCGTGGCGATGGCCATGAAGATGCTTCAGCTCGCGCTAAACAGTCGACCTAAAACATACGAAATTGCCGTTTCAGTACGGAGAATACGGTTGCCAAGGCTCACTGCCTGGCAGCCGTTTTTTATGAGCAAATCGACCTCATAAGGAATAAAGCCACCTTCCGGGCCAATGACAATCGTGCAAGGATGCTGAAGTGCATATGGCATCGGCTGTTCGGCATAAGGATGTGCAACAAAAGCTGGACAGTCTGCTGTAATGAGTCCCGGCAAAATATCTTCAACAAAAGGTTTAAAGCGTTTATACAGCTCAATTTTCGGAGCAAGCGTATCTCCTGCCTGTTCTAGCCCGAGATCGATATAATGATTCAGCTGCTGCAAAAATGGGGTCTGCCAATAGCTTTTATCCACCCGATAGGTATGCAATAAAATGATTTTCTCTACGCCCATGGTGACAGCATCCATGATCAGACGGCGCAAAACTTTAGGACGTGGCAAGGCCACAATCAAGGTAACAGGCAGCTTTGCAGGGACTGATTCTTCTTGAATCGGTTTCAATACAACTGCTTTTTCAGAAATTTCGACAACTTCAGTTAGATACCGTTTCCCTTCCCGAATCCCGACTTTCAACGTATCGCCAACCTGAACCTCCAGGTGCTGTTGCAAATGTTCCAGCTGCCGCTTTGACGTAATTGACCACAGTTCAGATTCAGTTTGGCGGGGATCAAGCAGGACGATATTCATAAAAAATTAACTCAACAAATCCATCACGGGATACGCGGAAACGTCATCCACAACTGTCCGAGGCAGGACTCTTTTTGCCTGATATAGGTTCTGCGATATCTTTGCAAAAAGATGGTATATGACGATTTTTGTGGATGACAAATGGTTTTGTTACTTTTGCCGAAACAAAAGTAAAAGAAAGAAGAGCGCTAGCATTAAATCTATAAAGATAAGGCTTAGTTTTAACCTTATACAATCAATCCATGAAAATCAGCTTCTTCACAAATCAGAATATAATCAAAGATATTGATCAATCACCTGAATATGCCTTTCAAGTGAACCCTGATTTTGCTGCATAATCTTTTGTGCAGCAGTATTCAAGCTTTCAGCTTTAGCTGAATTATTCAGAATTTCTAGCAAAGTCTCAGCAGCCTGCTTAGCATCCTGCACCACTTCTACGGCATGCGCCTGGACAAACTCATCCACAATCGTCTGAAAGTTAAAATAGTTTTTACCCAGAATCGTCGGGACATTCAGCGCAACCGGCTCCAGAATATTATGCCCACCACCTGGTTCATTCAAAGAGCCGCCAACATAACAGGCTTGGCTCAAGGCATACCACAGCCACATCTCGCCCATGGAATCCGCCAGATAAACCTGAGTATCTTCTTCGATACGTTGCCCCAGACTACGACGTTGGGTTCTTAAACCTAAGGACTGTGCAGCTTGGAACACCTCATCAAAACGTTCCGGATGGCGTGGCACCACGATACAAACCAATGCTGGAGTTGCATCTAACGCAGCTTTAAGCTCAGCCATCAATTGCTGCTCTTCAGGCGCATGCGTACTGGCGAGAGTGATAATTTTCCGACTTTGTAGAGACCATTCCTGTTTTAATTGAGCAGCATGATCAATAAATTGCTGCGGTGCCGTGATATCAAACTTAATATTGCCCAAGACCTGAGTTTTTTCTGAAGCTATACCTAGATCAATATAACGCTGCTGGGTTGCTGTATCCTGAGCCAAAAGGCCGGTTAAATTCTTAAGCATGCCACGGGTTAGGCCTTTGACTTTGCCATAGCCTTTGGCTGATTTTTCAGAAAGACGGGCATTCAGTAACAGACATGGCACATTAAAAGCAGGTGCCTGATCAATCAGATTTGGCCAGAGCTCAGTCTCCATCAATAACAGCAATTTAGGCTGATATTTTTGATAAAAATCACGAATCAGGGTTTTCTGGTCAGCTGGCAAATATACAGCCTGGAATAAGTCTAAATAAGGTTCTTTCAAGAAGAGAGATTTGGCACGTGCCTGCCCGGTCTTGGTGGTATTGGTCACTAGAACCGGATGCCCAAGTTTTAAGTAATGTTCAATTAAAGGTTGAGCGGCATTGGTTTCCCCTACGGATACCACATGAAACCAGATCGCCTGTAGATTTTTAGGGGACTGGAAAGGACCAAAACGTTCCAGCAGTTCTTGTTCTAATTGTTCCGGACTGTTCGCACGTTTACGTATACGGGATTGATAAAGCGGTTTCGCTAGCGCCAAGGCTGCGTTATACCAGAATGGAGTAGCCACATTGCGCCCCAAAACAGATTCAATCGGCAAAATATAACAGAGCCACATCGACATGTTAATCGATGTGGCTCTTATTTCGAATTATTCTATGGTACTTAATACCTTAACTTCTGCCAAAGTTGGATAATCAATATAACCTTCAGCCACCTGACTGCCGATCATATTTTCCATTTTCAGCTCATTGAGCGGTGCATTTTGAAGCAGACGTTCGTATAGATCAGGATTCGCAATGTAGGCTTTACCAAATGCGACTGCATCTGCCTTTTCAGCTGCCAACAGCTCAATCGCATCTTCACGACTCAGTTGCATATTGGCAATATAAGGCACTCCACCAGAACGCTCTTTCATATATTCGGAAATACTGTCTTCAGCCAGATATTCACGGGTAAAGAAGAAGGCAATCTTGCGCTTGCCCAGTTGCTCCATGGCATAACCAAATGTTTCACGTGGATCATTATCACCCATGTCATGGTCATCACCACGCGGCGCAAAATGTACCCCTACTCGATCCGCACCCCATACTTCAATCAGTGCATCAGTTGCCTCTAGCAGGAAACGTGTACGGTTTTCGACTGAACCGCCATATTCATCCTCACGCTGATTGGTTTTGCTTTGCAGGAACTGATCAATCAGATAACCATTGGCAGCATGTAATTCAACACCGTCAAAACCGGCTTCTTTAGCACGAATCGCAGCTTGCTTGTATTGCTCGGTAATCGCGTGAATTTCAGAAACTTCCAAGGGACGTGGCGTAACGTATGGACGCTTCGGGCGTAACAAGCTGACATGACCCGCCTGTTGTACTGCACTTGCAGAGACTGGTGTTTCACCATTTAACAGATCCGGATGCGATACACGGCCAACATGCCAAAGCTGGGCAACAATCAGACCGCCCTTCTCATGAACCGCTTGAGTGACCTTTTTCCAGCCTTCGACCTGAGCATCGGTAAATAGTCCTGGAGTATTTAAATAGCCGTTGGCTTCTTCGGAAATCACTGTCGCTTCAGAAATGATCAGACCAGCACTTGCACGTTGTGCATAGTACTCAACCATCATGGGGGTTGGAACGCGATCAGCAGTTGCGCGGCTACGGGTCAGCGGCGCCATGATGACACGGTTTTTAAGCTTTAACGCACCAAGTGTTAAAGGAGAATTTAATTCAGCCATCGTTACTCCCACCTGTTAAAGGTGTTGTTGTAGGTGTTCGATAAATTGCTGAATTAAAGTTTCATTGCGGGAGAAATATGACCACTGTCCATGCTTGGTCGCAGTGATCAGGCCAGCCTGCTGTAACACCGACAGGTGATTGGACATGGTGGACTGTGAGACCTGGCCCAAACATTCAATTTGACCTGCACAGACCCCACGTTGAAAGCCACCACACTCTTCCGCAGACAGATATTGCTCCGGAGATTTTAACCACTCCAGAATTTGTCGACGGGTCGGATTGGCTAAGGCTTTAAAAATTAGATCAAGGTCCATAGGCACATCACAATCAGTGGCGCAACGAAACTTCATTCAGCATCTGCAACCATTATATCGTATTTTTTCGATTTATATATCGAATAATTTAGATATAAGAGTCACAGTCTGTTAAAGCTTTGTTACGCCAGCTTTTAAACGATTTCTTACAGGCCCTGTTTCAGGCTTGCTTCGATAAATTTGTCCAGATCACCGTCCAGAACTGCGCCAGTATTGGAGGTTTCTACCCCTGTACGCAAATCCTTGATACGTGAATCATCAAGGACATAAGAACGGATCTGGCTACCCCAACCGATATCAGACTTGGAATCTTCCAATGCCTGTGCAGCTTCATTACGCTTGTTCATTTCCAGCTCATACAGCTTGGCACGCAACTGCTTCCAGGCATGGTCACGGTTGGCATGTTGTGAACGCTGGTTCTGACATGCCACCACAATACCGGTTGGAATATGGGTTAAACGCACTGCAGAGTCAGTTTTGTTAATGTGCTGACCACCCGCGCCTGACGCACGGTAGGTATCGGTACGGACATCTGAAGGATTGATTTCAATTTCGATATTGTCATCCACTTCAGGTGAGACAAACACGGCAGAGAATGACGTATGACGACGGTTGCCTGAGTCAAATGGTGATTTACGTACTAAACGGTGTACCCCAGATTCGGTACGTAACCAGCCATAGGCATACTCACCTTCGACACGAATCGTCGCGGATTTAATCCCGGCGACATCCCCGTCAGATTCTTCCATTAATTCAGCTTTAAAACCATGACGTTCGATCCAGCGCATGTACATACGTAGCAGCATAGACGCCCAGTCCTGTGCTTCAGTACCGCCAGAACCTGCCTGAATTTCCACATAGCAAGGGTTTGGATCCATCGGGTTGCTGAACATACGACGGAATTCAAGCTTCGCCAGTTCTTCTTCAGCTGCATTCAGCTCAGCCTGCACATCTTCCAGCATGGCCTCTTCATCTGCTTCAACCGCAAGGTCAAGCATTGCTTGGGCATCTTCAAGCTGGGTGGTTAAGCCGTCCAGTACATTGAGTACATTTTCAAGCTCGCCTTTTTCTTTGGCCATGGCCTGAGCACGGTTCTGGTCATTCCAGATTGCTGGATCTTCTAATTCACGCAGGACTTCTTCTAAACGCTCTTTTTTCAGATCGTAGTCAAAGATACCCCCGTAGTGTTTGACCACGTTCGTTTAAGTCTTTTAATTGGTTTAGATACGGATTAATTTCCACGTGAATTACTCTCAATCAAAATTAGGTATAAATTCTTAGGTCAATATTATATCACAGTCTATTTCACCAATTTATAGCGATAAATCCATCTTTAAAGCTAAGCAAGAAAATGTCACTAGCACATTTTTTAATTACAAAATTTGTCAGCCCGATAAAATAGCTAAATATTATTTTTAATACTTTCTCATTCTATTCTTAAATATATTTCGCTGTATTTTTATACTCAATTTTTTATTCATTTTAAAACCCTAAAACCCCTACAAAATAAGATAAAAAATAGCATTTTCAATACATTCCACAATATCTACACACTTTTAATAAAACAAAACATTTCATTTTTAGTTTTTTAATTCAATTAGTTATTAAATGAAAATTACATAATATTACCTTACTCACAATGTAGTAACTTTCCTTTGATTGACGATTATTGGAATTGGTCTAGACTTAAAGTTGTAACAAAAAGTGTATTAATTTTAGCCATATTTTTCAGAGGGGAGTATCCGCATGAAAAAACTAGCAATCGCTTCAGCATTACTTTCAGCCGTAGCTCTTACAGGTACAGCAGCTCATGCTTATCAAGTAGAAGTGGGTGCATCTGCAGGCCTAACAGACCCGGATAATGGTAGCTCAAGCGGCTCTTTTGGTGTTGATGGCACATACTACTTTAATCCAGTTGAAACACGTAATGCACCATTAGCCGAAGCAGCTTTCCTTGATCGTGCAAGTAATGTGAAAGCTCAATATCAATATGATGATTACGACTCTTCAGAACGTCACCGTTATGGTGTAGGTGCTGAATACTTCGTACCAAACTCAGATTTTTATTTGAGTGGTAGCGTAGGTCGTGATGATTCTAAATACGACTATGCACCTGATTTTGACGAAACCGTTTATAGTGCTGAAGTCGGTTATTTACCTGCACCAGGTCTGTTAATTGCAGCAGGTGTGAAAGGTTATGACAATGACTATGATGACGGTGTAGATCCAACTTTACGTGCTAAATATGTGACTACTTTAAGTAATGGTAAAGACATTAACCTTGAAGCTGGCGCTGCCTTTGGCGACCTGGATGAGTACAACTTAAAAGCTGACTACTTCATCGACAAAACTTTAAGTGTTGGTGCTGATTATCAAAGCAAAGATAATGGCCCATATGACTCAAATGAATTTGGTGTAAGTGCACGTAAATTCTTTAATGAACAAGTGAGCTTAGAAGGCCGTGTAGGTTTTGGTGAAATTGGTAACCAAGACTACAACAAATTTGGTCTAGCTGCGAAATACCGCTTCTAATCCAAACTAAGAAATTTCATTATAAAAAACCCATCTTCGGATGGGTTTTTTATTGCACTTTAAACAAGCATTTAGGTAGTTTTTGCACATTGACGGGGCGATTATTATCTGTACAATTTGTTACAACTGTTAATAAAACAGCCATATTTTATAACAAAGAGAGAACTCTAAATGCTTAAGAAACTTACTCTTGCTACAGCACTTATTGCTAGCCTAGGAACTGCTCACGCTTATCAAGCTGAAGTGGGCGGTACGATTGCTCTGGTTGATCCAGACAATGGGGATACTTCTAATGGTTTCGCAATTGATGGAACTTACTACTTCAATCCAGTTCAAGTTAAGAACTCGCCTCTTAATGAAGCAGCATTTTTAAATCGTGCAAGCAATATCAATGCAGCGGTTTCTTATATTGATTACGATTTATTTGATGTGACTACATTTAATGTAGGTGTTGAATATTTTGTTCCAAATTCAGATTTTTATGTAAGTGGTAATATTGGTCAATCATCTACTGATACACCAATTGGTGATGATGACACAACTATATACTCAGCAGAATTAGGTTATTTACCGGTTCCTGGTCTATTAGTGGCTGTTGGCTTAGCTGGTTATGACAATGACGCAGGCGATGATGTTGATCCAACCTTACGTGCCAAATATGTCACTCAAGTCGGTCAATACGACATGAACTTTGAAGGTGGTGCAAGCTTCGGTGATTTGGATGCTTATAGCCTTGGTGCAGATTTATATTTAGACAAAACGTTCAGTGTTGGTCTGGGCTATTCTGATTCCGATATTGATAATAGTGATGTCTTCACTATTCGCGCGAAGAAATTCTTCAATCAGCAAGTTAGCCTAGAAGGTTCAATTGATTTTGCTGACGAAGGCAATATCTTTGGCGTACGTGGTGCATACCGCTTCTAATCTGCAAGATTAAAAGTTAAAAAACCGCTCAATTGGGCGGTTTTTTGTTTGAATAATTTATTGTTCCAGATGAGCAATTCGCATTTGCAGGCTGACATTGCCATTAAAGACATTTTTATCCAGTTCATAAACCAGACGAACATGCTGCTTCATCGGATCAAACTTGTATTTATCGATGGCACTAAAGGCAATCGCATCCACAACCTGTCCATTCTCTAAGGCAACACGTAATTTCAGATGTACATCCTTGAGCCAGCTGTAATCCAGAATCTTAAAGATGCCTTCAAAAATCGGTTGAGGAAACTTTTGTCCCCATGGACTTAAGTTTTGCAGTAAATCGACCGTTTCAATTTGGAAAGCTGATGCCGGTAGTTCCCCATCAGTCCACAGCGTAGCGATAAATAGGCTTTCATCCATCTCTGCAATCAGCTGTTCAAAGACCTGTTTAAATTCAGCAAAATGCTGTTTTTTAATAGTTAGTCCCGCTGCGGCCGCGTGCCCACCAAAATGGCTGACCAGATGCGGATACTGCTCTGCTATCCGTTCAATACTATCCCGGATATGAATCCCTTCAATGGAACGTGCTGAACCTTTGATATGAATCCCATCTTCATCTGCTGCGAACACAATACTTGGACGATGGAACTGTTCTTTTAAACGCCCCGCCACAATCCCGATCACACCCTGATGCCAGTGCTGTTCAAACATGATCAGCGCGGCTGGCAAAGTATTCTCATCCAGCTGGATTTTTTCCAGTTCAGTCAAAGCTTCTTGCTTGATTTTGCCTTCTACCTGACGACGTTCGACATTGAGTTTATTCAGCTGTTCTGCGAGTGGATAAGCGGTTGCCAGATCCGGAGCAAGCAAACACTCGATCCCGATATCCATGGTTTCCATACGACCCGCTGCATTAATGCGTGGGCCAAGCACAAAACCCAGATCCTGCGCTTTGAGCGTAGCTGCATCACGACCAGCAATCTCTAGCAAGGCACTGATGCCAGGTCGGCAAAGATGATGTTGAATCCGTTTTAAGCCGGCATCCACCAGAATACGGTTGTTATAGTCCAGACTTGCGACATCTGCATAAGTACCTAAAGCGACCAGATCCAGATAATTGGTAATAACCGTTGAAGATTTACCCAACTTTTTACGATGAGTCGATAGATTTGCCAGAACATAAAAAGCTACCCCTACACCTGCCAAAGCCTTACTTGGAAAATCACAACCCAGCTGATTGGGATTGACCACAGCCTCTGCTGCAGGTGTAGGCTTGGTAGTTAAGTGGTGATCGGTAATAATCACCTGCATACCATGATCTTGCGCCTGTTTCACGCCTTCATGACTGGAAATCCCGTTATCCACTGTGATTAAAAGATCCGGCGTAAAATTAGCAAAAGCCAGATCCGCAATCGCAGGTGTCAGGCCATAACCATACTTAAACCGGTCAGGAACCAGATAGTCGACATGAGCACCCATATCACGCAGAGCAAGTACCATCAGTGTGGTACTGGTCGCCCCATCAGCATCATAGTCACCGACAATTACGATTTTCTGGCCGGCATCTATAGCCTGATCAATCAGCTGGACCGCTTCCGTTAAGCCTTTCATGGTCGGAGCCAGCAGATGCTTGAGTTTCAGCTCCAGCTCCTGTTCAGATTCCAGGCCACGGCGTGCCAGAATGTTAGCTACAAATGAAGGCACGCCCTGAAAAGATTCAGGGCGTGTCAGTAAAGGTCTTTGCTTGATTTCAAGTTTAGGCATTGTTATGGCATCAATCGTTGTAGTTTCCACGCCCCATCGATTTTTTCATAACTCAGGCGGTCATGTAAACGGTTGGGACGACCCTGCCAGAATTCATAATAATCTGGCTGCAAACGATAGCCGCCCCAGAATCCCGGTTTATCCAGTTCTTCCTGATTAGCGACCTGTTGATGCAAATCCCAGAAACGTTGCTGTAGTTCTTCACGACTCACAACCACACCGCTTTGCGGGGTACTGATATGTGCAGCGATCTGACTTTCACGTGGACGTTTATGATAATAATCAGTCGATTCTTCTTCCGAAATTTTAACTACCTTACCGCTAATCCGGATCTGACGTTCCTGTTCCTGCCAGTAAAACAGCAATTCTGCATACGGGTTTTCGGCCAGATCCAGACCTTTTTGACTGTCATAATTGGTATAGAAATCATAACCCGCTTCAGTGGCACCACGCAGCAACACTGTACGCACATGCGGACGACCTTGTGCATTTGCAGTTGCCAATGACATGGCATAAGGTTCATGCAGCTGTGCAGCAAGGGCATGGTTAAACCACTGCAAAAACTGCATATGCGGATTGGGATTGACCTGATCTTCATGTAGCTCGCCTTTTTGGTAGTTCAGACGCAGTTCACTTAGATCCTTAATCAGATCGCTCATTCACTCTTCCCCCATTTAAGCGGCGTTGGCACGTACCGCATCAGCCAATGAATTTGCCAGTGTGGTTACCTCTGCAAGATCCTCGCCTTCCACCATGACACGGATCACCGGTTCAGTCCCTGACTTACGGATCAGTAAACGGCCACGGCCTTTGAGCTGCTCTTCAGCTTTGCTAAACTCTGCAGTCAAAGCAGGCACTGAGTACGGGTCAAACATGGTATTCAGACGTACATTCACCAAGACATTCGGCAATAATTTAAAGTCAGCCACTAACTCATGTAGCGCTTTCTTCTGCTCGACCATCACGGTTAAGACTTGTAGTGCAGCAATAATCGCATCGCCTGTGGTGCTCTTGTCTAAAGTCAGGATATGACCTGATGGCTCGCCACCAATCGACCAGCCTTTTTCTTCCAGACCTTGCAGTACATAACGGTCACCGACTTTGGCACGTAGCAGCTCTACCCCAGCTTTCTCGAGGGCCAGTTCCAGCGCCATATTGCTCATCAAGGTACCAACAATCCCAGCTGGCTTATTTTTTGCCTGAGTCGCAAGAATATACAGAATATGATCACCGGTAATTTGCTCACCGTTTTTATCGACCATAATCACGCGGTCAGCATCACCATCGAAGGCTATGCCTAAATCAGCACCATGCTCAACCACTGCTTTTTGCAGATTTTCCGGATGAGTTGAACCACAATTCTCATTGATATTCAGACCAGTCGGTTCATCATAGATGGAAATAACCTTAGCACCCAACTCACGGAAAACCGCAGGACCAACGCTGTAAGCTGCACCATTGGCACAGTCAACGACAATGGTTAAATCATTCAGATCTAAATGGTATGGGAAAGTTGATTTACAGAATTCGATATAACGGCCATTGGCATCTTTCACGCGGAAACTTTTACCCAAGTTCGCGTTATCTTCAATTACTAGTTCTTTTTCCAGTTCCTGGTTGATCTCATCCTGCAAAGCATCAGGCAGTTTTTTGCCTTCACTCGAGAAAAATTTAATGCCGTTATCGAAATACGGATTGTGTGATGCAGAAATGACAATACCGAGACTAGCATGCAAAGCACGGGTCAAATGGGCAATGGCAGGTGTTGGCAAAGGTCCAAGCAGATGCACATAAACACCTGCCGCATTGAGTCCTGCCTGTAGCGCAGATTCCAGAATATAACCCGATAAACGGGTATCTTTCCCCAGTACCACCAATGGTTTGCTTTTTTTGCTATTTCGTTTTAATACTTTTCCTGCCGCAAAACCTAATTTCAGGGCAAATTCAGGTGTAATCGGTAACTCACCAAATTTTCCACGAATACCATCGGTACCAAAATAACTCATGCTTTGTCTCACTTCTTAGCGGGTGATTTACATCATCCTTTTTCATTGTGCAACACTGTACACCAAAACAAAAAAGCCGTCATGAGGATGACGGCTTTTTTAGAGTAAACAATCAGCGAAAGTTAACCCATACGGTAGTTTGGCGCTTCTTTGGTGATGGTTACATCATGCACGTGAGACTCGGACATACCGGCAGATGTGATTTTCACAAACTTGGCATTTTGACGAAGATCATCAATGGTTGCAGAACCAGTATAGCCCATAGAAGAACGCAGACCGCCCATCATCTGATGCACGATATTGCCCATTGGGCCTTTGTACGGTACGCGACCTTCAATACCTTCAGGAACCAGTTTTTCAGCACCGGCTTTAGAATCCTGGAAGTAACGGTCAGCAGAACCAGTCGCACCGGCCATCGCACCCAAAGAACCCATACCACGGTAAGCCTTGTAGTAACGGCCCTGGAAGAATTCAACTTCGCCCGGTGCTTCTTCAGTACCGGCCATCAGTGAACCCACCATGATGGTACTTGCACCAGCGCCAATCGCTTTTGCCATATCTCCAGAGAAACGGATACCACCATCAGCAATCAATGGAATCTGTTCTTTCAATGCACGTGCAACAGAATCAATTGCAGAGATTTGTGGCATACCAATACCAGCCACAATACGAGTTGTACAGATTGAGCCAGGACCAATCCCTACTTTTACTGCGTCCGCACCCGCATCAAGCAATGCAAGCGCAGCATCACCAGTGGCGATATTACCGCCAATCACTTGAACTTGTGGGTAGTTCTGTTTGACCCAGCGTACACGCTCGATCACACCCGCAGAGTGACCATGTGCAGTGTCCACAACGATCACATCTACACCAGCATCAACCAGTGCTTCTACACGGCTTGGTGTTTCAGCACCAGTACCGACTGCTGCACCTACACGTAGACGACCTAGATCATCTTTACAGCTATTTGGATAAAGTTCCGCTTTACGGAAATCAGTTACCGTGATCAAGCCTTTTAATTCATTGTTTTCGCCAACAACGATCACTTTTTCAATACGGTTTTTTTGCAATAAGGCCTGAATGTTTTCTTTCGATTCGCCTTCACGCACAGTCACCAGACGGTCTTGGCCAGTCATGATATTGCTAACCGGCTGTTCCAGATTGGTTTCAAAACGTGTATCACGACCTGTCACGATACCAACCACTTTACCGTCTTTAACCACGGGTACGCCACTGATGTTATTCGCTTGAGTTACAGCGATCAGTTCACGTACTGTAGTTTCTGGGGTAACTGTGATCGGATCTTTCACCATACCGGCTTCAAATTTTTTCACACGGCGTACTTCTGCGGCCTGGGCAGCAATATCCATGTTCTTGTGCAGAATACCGATACCGCCATTTTGTGCCATCGCAATTGCCATACGTGACTCAGTCACAGTATCCATAGCTGCTGAAACAAGTGGGATATTCAGGTTAATGCCGCGAGTCAGGCGTGTCTTTAGAGAGACATCTTTTGGGAGAACAGTAGAGTAGGCAGGGAGTAATAGGACATCATCGAAGGTTAACGCGTCTTGAACGATGGTCAACATAACAGTCTCACTGGTAATTTCCGTGCGCTATTATAAACAAATTTAGCTCTAAATTTCATTGCAATTGCAAAATTTATTTTGTCTAAATCTGGACTTAGATTTAATCCGAATATCTAAACCTATAAATTTGACTATTCAATCAACAATTTAAATATGCCAGAGCAGTCATCATATTTATTCGGTTTACAAAATCCCTTACTAATTTTTTCTCCCATAAAAAAGCAGAGTCCATACCCTGCTTTTTAAATCTTGAGTTTGAATTTAGCTCACCCGTTCGAAATTATCATCATTTTCGGCTTCATCCGGCTCAATCTGGATGAATGGAATCATATTGTGTGCCATCCGTGCTTTATTGCACTGGGCATCAGCGATCTGCACTTCTTTACAGGATGAGCTACGTAGCTCGTACATGCCGCAACTCACCTGCTCGCCAATCTTGCCTTCTAGCGCAACACAGCGCGGATTTTTCTGATTGGTTCCCGCCATGCATGAATAGACCGAGGTGACAGGCTCAGTATAGTGCTCAGGCATGGGAATCCCCTCTGCCCAATAAAATGAAACCCTGAAATAGGCGCAACATGCGCCACAACTTAAACATGCATCTTGTGTAGGAACTTGAGACAACATTTCTTATAAATTCTCGTCATCAAAAACAGTTTTTTTGCCGGCGGAAAATATAAAAAATGTTGTTTTTCTACTCAAGAAAAAATTTAAAATTTTCTTGAACTATTCAGGACAAGTAAAAACAGTTTCATCCATTAAATCAGTGCCACATTCCAGTGTTTCAATCCAGTCCAGAAACTGGTTAATCTGTTCTTTACCCACAAATGGTGTTCCATGTTGTGGCACAATCATGTCTACATCCATGGTACGTACCATCTGTACCCATAAACGAATCACCTTGTTATTGCACATATAGCGCTGGTGAAATCCTTTCATTTTCGGAATGTGCGCTGCAAAATTTTCCAGTGGCTTTGAAGCATCCTCGACCATTGACGCCCCCATATCACCAGAAAACAAGATCTTGGCAATCGGGTCATAAAACTGGAAATTACCGACTGAATGTAAAAAGTGCGCTGGAATAGCAATAATGCTGGATTGACCGAGTGGAATGATCTGACCATGATCCGGCAATTCAACCAGACGATCCAGCCAGTTACCTTTCATACGGTCACTCATAAAGGCTGAATTCAGATGCGGCAAGAAACGCGCCCAGAGCTTGGAAGCTACGACTTTGGCTTCGGTATAGACCAGCCAGCGCGGCATGGACGTAATAATATCCGGATCCTGATGCGATGCCATCACATAATCCAGATTGCTTAACCGGGTATAGCGGTTCAGTTCCATGGTCAACGGTACATAGGTCAAATCACCACCCGGATCAAGTACTGCAGCACGCTCATTATCAATAATCAGGAATTGGTTTGCCTGTACACCTTCACCTTTTACCAAGCTGGTAAAACTGATGCATTTATGCGTTCCATCATCATAAAGTACTTGTGATGTAGTACGTTCAAAAGCCATGCCCATTCCCCAAAATTTTTATGTAAAAAATGTATATTCTATAGGTGAATAACATATATTTATTTAGAGAAACTTACAATAAAAATCAGATCAATATTATCTATAATATCAGTTAATTAAGTCACATTTTTAGGCAAAAAATCCCGAGCAATTAGCTCAGGATTTACGATACCTTTAACACTCAAAATAAATAGTGTTGTGCCAATGCTGCCAGACCAATTATTAAGAAAACCAAAGCACCAATTTTATGAATGAGCGAAATTGGTAATTTTTCTGCCAATTTATTACCAATAAATACCGCTGGTGCATTTACCAACATAATACCGATCGTAGTACCCAAAGTGACCCAACCAATACTGTCAAAGCGCGCGGCTAAAGCGACTGTTGCAATTTGAGTTTTATCGCCGATTTCTGCCAAGAAAAACAACACAAATGTGGCACCGAATACCCCATATTTTTGCCATTTATTGATACTTTCTGATTCATCATCCAATTCATCGGGAATTAACATCCACACCGCCATCGCAATAAAACCAAGCGATACAATCCACAGCAAGACTGTTGGGCTAAGCACTGTGGTAATCCATTGACCTAAGACTGCGGAAACGCCATGGTTGACGACTGTCGCCAAAAAGATTGCGAAGAGAATTGGAACAGGTTTACGAAAACGTGCGGCAAGTAATAAAGCAAGCAGTTGCGTTTTATCGCCCATTTCAGATAAGGCAACAACAGTTAATGAGATCAGAAAAGCAGAAAGCATGATGTGTTTCTCTGGCCAGCAATTTACATACCTATGACTCACCCCTCCTGCCAGCCATATCTGCAGAGTGGTAAATCAAAGGTCTTGCCAACAAAAGAAAGCTTCGAGAAGCTCATTTGGTTCTTTGCTATGATGACCATGCCCTGTTGAGCAAATATGTTGACCATCACCCTTCTGCTTTGCGCAAAAGGCGGCTACTCCCCAATGAAGTGCGCCCATTATAGCCAACCGTGTTTATATTTACAAATTGTCATATTAAAAAAACCCTGCCGAAGCAGGGTCTTTATTTTTAAACATTCATGAATCAGATCAAGAGTGTACGAATATCCTTTAATAGCTTGGTCAGCTTATTGGTAAAGCGTGCAGCATCGGCACCATTAATCACGCGATGGTCATAAGACAGTGATAGTGGCAGCATCAGACGTGGATCAAAGCTCTCACCATTCCATACCGGTTGCATAGTTGCTGGAGAAATACCCAGGATCGCCACTTGTGGCCAGTTCACCAACGGCGTAAATGCTGTACCACCAATTGAACCCAAGCTGGTAATGGTAAAATTCGCCCCTTGCAGATCTTTAGGTGACAATTTCTTGTCACGCGCTTTCTGGCTTAACTCACCCAGCTCAATAGCAATCTGCTTAATCGACTTCTGGTCCGGGTTACGTAATACAGGAACAGTCAGACCATCTGGTGTCGCAACCGCAATGCCCATATGGATCTCATTCCGTAGCAATACCGATTTACCGTCATCAGACAGGTGACCGGCAAACTCGCGCTCTTCTTTAAGCAGATAAGCCACAGCCTTGATAATGAAAGCCATAATGGTCAGGCCAATACCTTCTTTCTTGAAGTTGCCTTTCAGCTCATTACGCCAAGCTTCCAGCTCAGTGATGTCTGCTGCATCAAACTGGGTCACTTGTGGGATGTAGTTATTTAGCGATAACTGCGGAATCGAAACCTGTTGCAGACGCGTCAAAGTTTTCTCTTCTACCCCACCAAAAGCACTGAAATCAGGCAGTTTTGGCAAGCCAGCAGGAGCTGTAGCTGCCGCAGGTGCGGTTGTTGTTTGCGGTGCAGTCAGACGATCTTTCACATACGCAAACAGGTCTTCTTTCATTAGACGCTCATGCGGACCAGAAGCTTTCACTTCTGCCAATACCACACCCAGTTCACGAGCCAGTTTACGCACAGCAGGACCAGCATAAACTTTGGCATTGGCAGCGTTCTGCTCTTTGGTGAGCTTGTCTGCACTATGCGTTTCAGGTGTCGCAGCAGGTTCAGCTTTTGGAGCTGCGGCGGGTGCAGGCGTAGCTTTAGCTACAGGTGCTTCTGATTTTTCCGCTGGAGCTGCAGCAGGTGATGCTTGTCCTTCAGCTTCAATCGTCATCAGTGCCACGCCTTCAGAAACATTCTGACCCAGCTCAACATGAATCGCCTTAATCACTCCGGCAGTCGTACTTGGCACTTCTACTGTCGCTTTATCCGATTCGACCACAATGATGCTCTGGTCTTTCTCCACCGTATCACCGACCTGTACCAGAATTTCTGCTACAGCTGCCTTGTCGACACCCAAGTCAGGTACTTTTACTTCAATATCGCCTGCAGGGGATGCCGCCTGTTGTGACGCTGTTTCAGTTTTGGCTTCAGGTGTTGCTTGAGCTTTTGGCTTTTCTTCTACTTGAGACGCTGCTTGCTCAGCAGCTGGTGCCGAATCTGCAGTTTTCACTGTCAGAATCAACACTCCTTCTTTGACTGAATCGCCTTCCTGAATATGAATCGCTTCTACAGTACCGGCAACCGTACTTGGTACTTCAACTGTCGCTTTATCCGATTCAACCACGACCAGGCTTTGATCCACCTCAACTTCATCGCCAACCTGAACCAGAATTTCACCCACCAGAGCCTTTTCTACGCCAATATCTGGCAATTTCACTTCTACAGTAGATGTAGAAGCCGATTGAGAGGACTGCTCACTTTGGCTAGAGGCTTTAGGCTGATGTGTCGCCACTTCCTGCAGGATTTCCTCATCCGGCAATTCAGTTGGAGTATTTTCCGAAGTTTTGTCAGCAGCATCAGCTTCCTGACTTTCTACCGTACTGGCATCATCTTCAGCCTGCAGTTCAATCAGGACAGTACCTTCAGATACTTCATCACCCTGATTGATCAGGATGTTTTTGACCACACCTGCTGAGGTGCTTGGCACTTCAACAGAGGCTTTATCTGATTCCAGCAGCACAATACTTTCATCTACAGCGATGGTGTCGCCCACCTTCACCAGGATTTCTGCCACAGTTGCTTTATCTACACCAATATCTGGAGTCGTAATTTGCATGATTAGTTCTCCTCTTTGTAGTCAGCAACTGGATGCAATTCAGGAGTCGCCTGAGGTGCCCAAGCCACCGGACGATCAGTATCTAACTCAAAACTAGAGATCGCGTCTTTCACTAAACGTGCATCAACTTCACCTTCATCTGCCAGTTTCTTCAGGGTTGCCACGACAATATGTGCAGCATCGACACCAAAATAGCTACGCAGGTTGCCACGCGTATCTGACCGACCATAACCATCGGTACCCAAGGCTACGAACGGACGGCTATCTGGAAGGTAGGCACGGATCTGTTCGCTATAGGCACGCATGTGATCGGTAGCCGATACCACAATACCGTCCTTATTACGTAACTGCTGAGATACCCATGGCTCTTTCGCTTCTTCAGCCAGAGGATGCAGGCGGTTATATTCCTCACATGCCATACCATCGCGAGCGAGTTCGTTAAAGCTGGTCACGCTCCAGACATTGGCATGAATCTGATATTCCTCACGCAGGATTTTTGCGGCCTTGATCACTTCACGCAGAATCACACCTGAACCCATCAGCTGAACCGTCGCTTTCTCGTCTTCTTCCAGCAGATACATACCACGCTTGATGCCTTCTTCTGCACCTTGCGGCATTGGCGGATGTTCGTAGTTTTCATTCATCAGGGTCAGGTAATAGAACACACGTTCCTGATTCACATACATACGTTGCAGACCATCATGCACGATCACGGCAAGCTCATAGCCAAAGCACGGGTCATAAGAGACACAGTTTGGAATGGTGTTGGCCAGAATATGCGAATGACCATCCTGATGCTGCAAGCCCTCACCATTTAAGGTAGTACGGCCAGCGGTTGCACCCAGCAAGAAGCCTTGCGCCTGTGCATCACCTGCTGCCCAGGCAATATCGCCAATACGCTGGAAGCCGAACATTGAGTAGTACATGTACATCGGGATCATTGGCAGGTTATTGGTTGAATAACTGGTCGCCAAGGCTGCCCATGCACTCATTGCACCGGCCTCGTTAATCCCTTCTTGCAGCATGTGACCGTCTTTGGCTTCACGGTAATGCATCAACTGTTCCTGATCTTCAGGGGTATATTGTTGACCATGCGCTGCATAGATCCCCAATTGACGGAACATCCCTTCCAGACCAAAGGTACGCGCTTCATCTGGCACGATCGGCACCACACGGTCCTTAATTGCTTTCTCTTTTAATAATGCAGAGATGAGGCGAACCATGACCATGGTGGTGGACTGTTCTTTACCGTTTGAACCTTTAAGCACAGCATCAAATACAGAAAGTTCAGGAATCGGTAAAGATTCGCTTTCTTTGCGACGTGCTGGCAGATAACCACCCAGTGCCTCACGGCGTGCCTTCATATATTTAATTTCAGGCGAATTTTCACTTGGGCGGTAGAATGGAATTTCTTCCAGTTGTTCATCAGTAAATGGCAAGTTGAAACGGTTACGTACATATTTCAATGATTCCAGCTGCATTTTCTTGATTTGGTGGGTCTTGTTCACCGCTTCAATTTCATCAGACAGACCATAACCTTTTACGGTTTTCGCCAGAATGACCGTTGGTTGACCTTTGGCCTTGGTCGCTTCTGCATAGGCAGCAAAGACTTTGTACGGGTCATGACCACCACGGTTCAGATTATCGATATCTTCATCGCTCAGGTCTTTGACCAAAGCTTCTGCTTCTGGATATTTACCAAAGAAATGTGCGCGTGCATAAGCACCACCTTTCACCTGATAGCGCTGATAATCACCATCTACTGCTTCTTCCATAATCGCTTTGAGTGCACCAGATTTGTCTTTATCCAGTAGCGGATCCCAATGACGACCCCAGACAACTTTAATCACGCGCCAGCCAGCACCACGGAACAATGATTCAAGTTCCTGAATGATCTTGCCATTACCACGTACCGGGCCATCCAGACGCTGCAAGTTACAGTTCACCACCCAGATCAGGTTGTCCAGCTTCTCACGACCCGCCAGTGAAATCGCGCCTAAGCTTTCCGGCTCATCCATTTCGCCATCGCCCAGATAAGCCCAGACTTTACGGTCTTCTTCCTTAATCAGGCCACGGTTCATCAGATACTTTTGAATATGCGCCTGATAGATCGACATGATTGGACCCAGGCCCATCGATACCGTCGGGAACTGCCAGTAGTCTGGCATCAAGTAAGGATGAGGATAAGAAGGCAGACCTTTGCCGCCGACTTCACGACGGAAATTATTCAGATGCTCTTCAGTTAAGCGGCCTTCTAGAAATGAGCGGGCATAAATCCCCGGGGCACAGTGACCTTGATAGTAGATCAGGTCGCCACCGAAGCTGTCGTTATTGGCACGGAAGAAATGGTTAAAACCCACATCGTATAAAGTGGCAGATGAAGCAAAGCTGGCCAAGTGACCACCTAAGTCATCACCGGTTTTATTTGCGCGAAGCACCATTGCCAAAGCATTCCAGCGGATCAGCGCGCGAATACGGCGCTCCATGTCCTGGTCGCCCGGCATCGCAGGTTGTTCTTCTACAGAAATAGTGTTTAAGTAGGGAGTATTTAAACGCTGAATAGGAACATGTTTGGCAATTGCGCGTTGATAAAGTTTTTCAAGTAAAAAGGCGGCGCGCTCGGTTCCCATGTGCTGCAAAACGGAGTCAAAAGCGTCTTGCCATTCTTGGGTTTCTTGAGCGTCGGTATCTCCATAAAACGCCATAATCTACAGTTCCTGAAAGCCAAATTGATCACTTATATGTATCATATTTACGGCTTATGCAGGTATGGCTCTGGCTGAATGCGGTTCTGGAGTACTATTTATTATCTAAATATCCATTGACACTTTCTTACACAAAGTAACAAAAAGAAGTCAATAATGGCGATTTTTTATACGACAGTTATAATTCTCGGTGATAATATAATATCTAAAAGCAATTAGACCGAACTCCTTCTCTACTCCCTGGAAGAAATGTTCAGTCTAATTGCCTTAAAAGCGGTTTGATTGATTTTTTATGAGTATCAAGTATCAGACGTATTAAAGTATTTCAGTTATTTTGAGCAAAGCTACGCTTAAGGCAACATTGCTAAATAAGTTGAAGGATTTTTACGTTGACCGTCTTTTACTACTTCATAGTGTAGATGAGGACCAGTACAACGACCTGTACAACCTACATTCGCAATATGATCACCGGCTTGCACCTGATCTCCCACACGTGCAATCAAGCGTGAAGCATGGGCATAACGAGTAAGGTATCCATTACCATGGTTAATTTCGACATACTGACCATAACCTGTACCCCAACCCGATTTGGTTACGATACCAGGACCAGTTGCATAGATCGGTGTACCGCTTGCAGCAGCCAGATCTAGGCCTGAGTGATTTTCAGCACGGCCACCCATGGTACGGCCGCCAAAATTTGAGCTGACACGTTTCATGTCGGGTAATGGATGAGCCACTAACCACGAATAAGGATTATTTGAAGATGCAACTTTACTGGATGAAGAATTGCCATATTTTTGAGCAATGGTCTGATTATTCAGTTCAACCGGTTTTTCACGTAGCTGAACATTTAATTTAGTTTGTGCGGGAATATCAATATCTTCAGGATGGGTATAAGAACCCTGCGATAAAGTACGTGTTAACTGCTCAAGACGGTCAGGTGTAGCATCTTGTTGATTCAGATCCACTAAATCTGCAAAAGCTACTGAAGCAGCTGAAACCGAAATAGAAAATGCCAATAGGATACGTCGCATAGGCATATGCATAAAAAACCTCTCTAAACTGCTAATCGAGTTTCTTGAAGATCTCTTCCTTGATATCCACTTTAAGAAGCGCATAAGATTAAGACATAAACATGTAGGAATTATGTATGTCGGAACCTGTCAACGTCTTTCAAAAAACAAGAAAACAGATAAAAACAGGAAACTTTTCGTTTCTCTCATCACAAGTTTCTGCATGGCAGAAGCTTACGAAACTCGTACAACCGCTATTGCCTCAACCCGAACAATGGCAAGTTGCCTGCTATCAAAATGGTGTGTTAACGATTACTGGTGAAAACCAAGCCATGATTTCTCAATTGGCCTATCTTCAAAAGCAATACATCTCACAACTCTCTCAAATAAACGAATTAAAAGATCTCACTAAAATCCAGGTTTGCTTAAGGAATCCATCCCCTGTTCAACCGGTTCCAGAAAAATCTGAAAGAGCCTTGAGTCCAGAAACACAGGAATTACTTCGCGGTGCTGCTGACTTTATAAGCGACCCTAAGCTTAGCCAAGCTTTACTACGTTTGGCAAGCAATAAAAAGTAACATTGCAATGAGATGTAATAAATTCCAATGTTGTTTTTATGTGACAGGTATCACATTAGATGCAGCTAAGTTATAACACAAAGACACAAAGACAAGGACTTATGTCACAGTTACATAACTAATTGGACATTGAGTTACGTCATCAAATGTTACAATTTCATAGCTGCTTGGGTCACTTTTCACGTTACGCAATAGTTGATTATTCAAAGCATGCCCTGATTTGTAACCATCAAATTTGGCAATGATCTGGTGGCCTAGCAGGTATAAATCACCAACTGCATCTAGAATTTTGTGACGTACAAACTCATCCGAGAAACGCAAACCTTCTTCATTGACTACGCCGGTTTCATCTACACCGATGGCATTTTCCAAGCTTGCACCCAAAGCCAGATTATTGGCTTTCAAGTAGTCAAGGTCTTTCATAAAGCCGAATGTACGCGCTTCACTGACTTCATAAACAAAGGTTTCTGTAGAAAAATCGATGCTGGCAGATTGATGTTCTTTTTTAAAGGCAGGATGATCAAAATCAATAGTGAAATTTAGCTGAAAGCCGTCATGTGGGCTGAAAATCGCCCGTTTATCATCGATCAGGGCTTCAACAGGTTTAATAATTTTAATAAATTTCTTTGGTGCATCTAGTTCTTGCAAGCCGCCCTGCATGAGCAGATAAATGAAAGGTCCGGCACTGCCATCCATAATGGGAACTTCTGAAGCTGACACTTCAATAATCAGGTTATCAATACCTAATCCTGCAATGGCGCTCATCACATGCTCAATCGTACCTACTTTGGCATTTGACTGAACCAGGTTCGAACACATGAAGGCTTCCTGGATCAATAAGGCATCTGCAGGAATATCGACAGGTGGATCCAGATCAATACGACGAAACACAATGCCCCCATCGGCGTGGTGTGGCACAAAGTTAATCATAACCTTCTGCCCACTATGAAGACCGATTCCGCTCGCTTTCACGATACGTTGCAGGGTACGTTGTTTCAACATGCTTTTTATCATCTGTTCACCAATAAAACCGCTATACGTTAGCATATTTGGCCATTGATAAAAAACAAAAGGTGGCTCTAAAGCCACCTTTTCTGTGCAATCATCGTAAACACATGCTGTTACATATTATTTGCGCTGTTGATTTTTAAGATAATCTTGGATGCTCATTGGCGTTGGACGCGGACTAGAAACTGAAGCGGCAGGATTAGCTGCTGCACCTGCTTCATTTTGCTGACGCTGAATTGCCGGTACATCATCATCTTCAACTACTGCCTGTGATGATGATGGACGTACTGCCTGTACATTCGCGCGTTTAGTTGGCTCAACCGAATCTGCAGCATGGCGAGTCAAACCAGTCGCAATCACCGTTACACTGATTTCATCACGAGCATCAGGGTCAAATACTGTGCCGTAGAAGACCTGACCTTCGTCTAGATCCACGATCTGGTTTACAACATCAGTAATTTCTTCGATTTCACCGAAGGTTACGTCATCACCACCAGTCACGTTAATCAGAATACCTTTGGCATTCATGATGGTGACGTTATCCAGTAATGGGCTGCGAATCGCCTGCTCTGCTGCCTGACGTGCACGGTTTTCACCACGACCCAAGCCTACCCCCATCATGGCATAACCACGTGTACTCATTGCAGTTTTCAGATCGGCGAAGTCAAGATTAATGTGACCAGGACGTACTACCAGATCAAAGATACTACGTACCGCATTCAACAGTACATCATCCGCTTTTTTATACGCATCCTTCATTGAAATATCACGGAAGACTTTCAATAGACGCTGGTTTGGAATGATGATCAGAGAATCTACGTGCTGTTCTAGTGCTTCAATCCCCTTCTCGGCAGATTGCAGACGACGTTTACCTTCAAAGTTGAATGGTGTAGTTACGACACCAACAGTCAGGATGCCCATTTCTTTGGCAATTTCAGCAACAACTGGCGCAGCACCGGTACCTGTACCGCCACCCATACCGGCAGTAACGAATACCATATCGGTACCTTCAAGCTGCTGGCGGATCAGTTCACGGCTTTCTTCTGCTGCCGCTTGACCGACCTGTGGATTTGCTCCAGCACCCAGACCACGTGTACTTTGCTCGCCCAGCTGAATTTTAAATTCGGCTTCCATGCGATCCAGTGCCTGTTTGTCTGTATTGGCACAGACGAACTTTACGCCCTGGATATCGGACTGCAACATATGCTGTACAGCATTACCACCCGCACCACCTACACCAAATACAGTGAAACGGGCTTGACCATTGCTATCGCTATGATCTTCTTCGAAAAATTCAAATGAGGCCATGACCTATAAAATTCCTAATTCATAATTGGCAGTCACTAAGCCCGTATACTGCCTTAATCTTGATAAAAATTGTTTTTAAGAATGCTGCTCAAGCAGGCACTTGTCAAGTACAAGCCCGATTAACTACAACTTCCCAACAATATTCACAATAAAAATCGCTTAAAAGATCGCTTTTAACGTTTCGTTAAAACCTGACCATGCCCGTTTAATGCGCTGTGTTACTGATAATTTGTTCCCGTCTTCGGTTTCAACGAGGGTTTCCTGGGTATCACTCTGACTAAACATCAGCAAACCAGCCACTGTTGCGTATTGGGAACGACGTAAAGCCGCCTGGTGCTGTTCATCCGCATAAACCTGTACCGGCGGATTACCCAGATGTGCTGACACACCCAAGGTACGGCGTACAAAGCTGACCATACCTTCAATCTGACTGGCATCACCAGTCAGCACCACACCATGATACAGTCCCTGCATCGCGCCATGGTTCACCAGTTCATCACGCACCAGACCCATGATTTCTTCATAACGCGCCATGATAATTTCAGTCAGTTCAATCCGGCTAATGGTTTGTGGTCCATCAATGCCCTGGAACTGAATCATATGCTCTGGTTTAACCACTTTTAGGTCAACACAGCCATAGAGCAATTTCAGACGTTCTGCTTCTTCTGTCGTGGTCTGTAAAACTGCTGCAATATCACGGGTCACATGTTCACCGCCACGCTGAATAGTATGGGTTAACGCCAAACGGCCATCCAAATAAACAGCAATATTGGTGGTTCCCGCACCGATATCTACCAGACACACGCCATATTCTTTTTCATCTTTCAGCAGGCTGGCTTCAGCAGTAGCTAGACAGGACACCACCATTTTCTCCACACCGATATTGGCCCCTTTTAAAGCGCGGTCAATATTCTGCATAGTGCTGATCGGTAACATCATCAAATGATAATGTCCCGTCATGCTATGTGCCGACATACGGATCGGGTTGAGTACCCATTCCGGTGCATCATCCAGCTCGAAGCCTAAAGGCACCGCACTGACCAGATAATGATCTGAGGTGACATGACTGGCTTTGGCCAGCTCAAGTGCCCGTACTACTTCACTGGTCGTAATTGAATGTTCACTATTATCAATGGTGGTACGACCCGAGGCATAAAAGCTTTTTAATTCAGCACTTGGGATCGAAATCCACGCAGAATGCACACGACATTCAGCCATATCTTCCGCTTCTTGTACGGCGTTTTTAATGGCGGTAATGACCTTATCGAGACTGACAATTTTTCCTTTATTCATGCCTCGGTTACGAGCGGTCGCCATCCCAATCACTTGGATATTGTCTGGCGCGTGTACCTTACCAATCAAAACTGAAACTTTGTGTGTCCCAATGTCAATCGCCACAACCGAGGGAACAGCTTCACTCATTATTAACTACTACCATTACGTGTTTGTTAGATTTATGGCTTTATAAGGCCTCTAGTTTTTAAAGCCGGTCATTATGGCTTTACTATTACATTATTCTCAACGCCCGTGTCATTAATGGTTACAATAAATTGACCATTTACAATTTTAGGCGGAATTGAATTTTTCCATTGAATCGCCAATCCATTGCGATAACGCAGGTCGATCGCTGAAATTTTCGACCATACCGGTTTTAGTTCGCTATAGGACAGATGACTCAAACGTTGCAACTTACTCATGGTCTGGTCTTTATCGACAATTACACGCAAACCTGAATCAAACTGCATAAACCACGTCATTCGTTCAGTTAAATATAATTCTTTTAAACGAATACCTTGTGGTAAAAATAACTGGTTGATTTCATTATAACGTCGCATCATGGTATTTGCATGAGTAGAGGGCCCATGCAGCAACGGTAAAGCTGAATAATCTTTAGGACTGACTTCAGTGAAAATAATGCCACTATCACTTAGCAGTCGTCCTGTACCCCATCGTGCAATAGCATGATGCGGCATCACCCGGACATGAATCTTGTCTGGCCAGGCACGAGACACTACGACACGGTCCACCCAGGACAATTCCAGTGCGCGGTCACGAATCGATTCCAGGTCCGAAGTGAAATAGTTTTCAGTCACAATCGGTGAAACGTACTGCATGACCTGACGCTCTTCAGCTGCTGTACGCGTTCCTGCCACTTTCAGCTCTGCTACCTGAGCATCAGTCATCACCTTGTATAGGCCAAAAATCCCAAAAGCCAGCACCACCAGCGCGACACACAACAAGGCCCAACCACCCAGGTTGGTTAGTTTCTCTTTGCGTGTCGGCGGCTTGTCGTGAATTGAGGTAATCGCAGCACGTTTACGGCGCATGGTTGCTGGGAGTTGAGCCATAACTTAGTGTGCCGCACCGTTTAATGTTTGTTCCAGAATCGCTACACAGAGCGCATCAAAACTATAGCCGACAGCTGCTGCCGCTTTTGGTACCAGAGAATGACTGGTCATACCTGGAACAGTATTCACTTCCAGTAACCAGAACTTACCCTGTTCATCCTGCATTGCATCAATACGGCCCCAGCCACTTGCACCCACCGCCTGGAAGGCACGTAGAGCCAAGGCTTGCAATTCTTTCTCTTCAGACTCGCTTAAGCCACATGGAATGCCATATTCCACATCATTACGCTGATATTTAGCTTCATAGTCATAGAAAGCCACATCTTCTGGCGGTTGCAGACGAATGACAGGTAGGGCCTGACCATTCAGAATTACAATGGTAAATTCACGGCCTGTGATCCATTTCTCTGCCATAACCACGGCATCATGTTCAGTGGCTTTGGCAATCGCATCGGCAAAGTCTTCTACTTTTTCAACTTTACTCATGCCAATACTCGAACCTTCGTGTACAGGCTTAATGATCAGCGGCAAATCTAGAGCAGATACAATTTCTTGCACATTCGAGTTCTTGGTCACGATACGATATGGCGCAGTAGGTAATTCTGAACCCTGCCAAACCTGTTTGGTTTTGACTTTATCCATACCAATGGCAGAACCCTGTACGCCTGTACCGGTATATGGAATATTCAACCATTCCAGCGCACCCTGAATCTGACCGTCTTCACCGCCACGACCATGCAATACCACAAACGCACGATCATAATTTACCAGCTCGGTAACACTACGCTCTTGTGGATCAAACGCTTCTGCATTGACCCCAGAACGCACTAATGCCTCAAGTACGGCGGTTCCACTATCTAGCGAAACCTCACGCTCTGCAGATTTACCACCCAGCAATACGGCAACTTTTCCGAATTTTGAAGCATTTGACACGTTTATATCCTTAAACTTTTTGAATCTGTTCAATCAGTCATAACATGACTATTTTACTTTACATATAAATGATTTTGAGCAAGTTCGATTGAGATTGCTCCAACATTACCTGCGCCTTGGGTTAATAACAAGTCATTTGCTTGCAATACCTTTTTCATCACCTGGCTCAGGTTCCCCTCAACCGGATCAATCAGGATTGGTTCAACTTCCCCACGTAAACGGATACTACGTGCCAATGCGCGGCTATCTGCACCTACAATTGGCTTTTCCCCTGCCGGATACACTTCAAGTAAGAGCAGCTGATCAACTTGTGAAAGCACTTCTACGAAGTCATCAAAACAGTCACGGGTACGGCTGAAACGGTGCGGCTGGAACATCATCACCAGACGGCGATCTGGATGGCTGGCACGAGCCGCTTTAATAGTGGCTTCTACTTCTTTTGGATGGTGACCATAGTCATCGACCAGTTTCACATCGCCGCCTTCAAGTTCGAATTGACCTTGTACTTGGAAGCGACGACCTACACCACTGAAGCCTTCCAGTGCACGGCAAATAGCTGCATCGGATACGCCTTCATCCGTTGCAATCCCAATTGCAGCCAAGGCATTGAGTACATTGTGCAGACCCGGCTGATTCACAGTCACGCGTAGCGGCTCACGATCTTTACGTAATACGGTAAAGTGGCTGCGCATACCTTCCTGTACGACATCGACGGCACGAATGTCATTATCTTCATTAAAACCATAAGTCAGTAATGGACGACCAATACGTGGCATGATTTCACGGATATTGGCATCGTCACCACACACAACCGCTAAACCATAGAATGGCAGTTTTTGCAGAAACTGGATAAAGGTATCTTTTAAAACATCGAAGCTACCGCCATAAGTATCCATATGGTCAGCATCGATATTGGTCACCACGGCAGCCATTGGTTCTAGATACAGGAATGAGGCATCTGATTCATCGGCTTCTGCCACGATATAACGACTTGCACCCAAAGCGGCATTCACACCGGTACGGTTTAGCAAACCGCCGATCACATAAGTTGGATCCAGATTTTCTTCTGCCAGCATACAGGTGATCAGGCTGGTGGTTGTGGTTTTACCGTGAGTGCCTGCAACCGCGATCCCGTGACGGTAACGCATCAGCTCACCCAGCATTTCTGCACGGCGGACTACCGGTGTACGGGTTTCAAGAGCCGCCTTGATTTCCGGGTTTTCCTTATCAATCGCGGTAGATACCACGATGACATTGGCACCCTTAATATTGCTGGCTGCATGGCCGATATAGACCTTGATACCATTTTCTTCTAATTGAGCCGTAGTTTTAGAGGCCTTGATGTCTGAACCAGAAACTTTATACCCCTGGTTTTTCAGTACTTCCGCAATCCCGCACATCCCTGCACCACCAATCCCTACAAAATGGATATGCTTGATCCGGCGCATTTCCGGGACTTTAATTAATTTCTTTGCTTGGTCTGCTGGGGTTACTGGAGACATAATTTACTCGGATTACAATTCTTGAATTAAACGGACCACATGCTGGGTCGCATCGGGTTGAGCCTGACGGCGTGCTTTTACCGCCATTTCCATCAATATCTGACGGTCAAGCATCGGCTCTAATAAGGTTTTTAAACTGTCTGGCGTCAAAGTAGCCTGCGGGCAGATTTTGGCTGCCTGCTGATTGGCCAGGAATTTGGCATTCGCAGTTTGGTGATCATCAACCGCACTTGGTAGCGGTACAAAAATCGCGGCTACACCGGCAGTTGCAATTTCAGTAACCGTTAGTGCACCGGCACGGCAAATGACCAGATCGGCGTCGCTATAAGCTTGGGCCATATCTTCAATAAAAGGCTGAACTTCAACCTGTAAGGAGGCTGGTTTGTCTGCATAACGTGCGCGCGTTGCTTCAGCGTGATTTTGACCACACTGATGATAGACATTTAACGGCACATTCAACTGTTTCAAGGCTTCCGGCACACGTTCATTTAAGGCTTGTGCCCCAAGTGAACCGCCAACAATCAGAATTCGTAGTGGCTGGCCAGCTTTTTCCCGCTCCTGATAACGCCAAGATGGATTTAAAATTTCTGTAATTTCTTTACGTACTGGATTACCGGTGGTCACTACTTTGTCTTGTGCCGGGAAAGTATCAGGAAAAGCCTGACATACCGTTTTAGCGACCCGTGACAATTGGGTATTGGTAAAACCCGCGACTGCATTCTGTTCGTGAATAATCACAGGAATACCCAGGATCCGTGCTGCCAGACCACCCGGTCCTGCCACATAACCGCCAAAGCCTGCAACAGCTTCGACTTTGAGCTGTTTCATATGCTTCATTGCACTAAGAGTAGCTTTTAAAATTTTAAACGGTGCCAAGGCTTTACGCACAAAACCATTGCCACGCACACCTTGAATATCGATTTGATAAATTGGAATATTATGGTTTTTTAATAATCGGTTTTCCATGCCCACTGGTGTTGCCAACCAGGACACTTCAATTCCTTGTTGCTGTAGATCTTTTGCAACGGCTAACGCTGGAAACACATGTCCACCCGTACCTGCGGCCATCATCATGACATGTTTAGGCTGTTTTTGCTGAGCGTCGGTCACGGTCTAATTCTTCAATTTAAAAAATGAAACAGGAGGTCTAATTTAAGTCATCAATTGTAATCACAAACGTTTGCCCTTGAAAGTTTATTTACCTTATTTCAACAAGCGTTTCATTGTTTTTTTCATACTAATTTGAAGTTTAAACTAGTTTTATTATAAGGTCTGCATTTTTCCTTAGACTTAAGTGAAATATAAGCATAATTTTTGAATATTTTTCATTTAATCTTTTTATAGTCATTCCCTAAATCTATACATTTTTCACTATTTACTGGCTATTTTTCCATTTAATTCATCCTATTAACTTATGCCTAAATCATATAAATCTGAATAAAATTTTATGTTATCCCTATCTCTATATAATTTTTTTCAAATTGATCTGCATACTCCTTAAATGGATTCAAGCATTATAGATGTCAAAAATATCAATTCGTGATCTAGGGATTATTTTAGCCGGTTATCTGGCGGCCATGCATGTCGGCAAACTGTCTGCTGTTATTCCCATTCTGCAACAGGATTTAGGCTTAAGTTTTACACAAGCCGGGTTTTCTCTGTCTTTAGTACAAGGGGCCGGAATGCTGTTTGCCCTTTGTATTGGTGCTTTTTCGGAAAAAGTGGGTTTAAAGCGCTGCCTGATTTTGGCGTTAATCATTTTAGGACTGAGCAGTATCGCTGGCCTCTGGATTCAGCATGCCACAGCCTTATATTTCTTCCGCTTTACCGAAGGGATTGGATTTTTAACTATTTCCTTGTGCGCGCCTGCAATTTTAAAACGGATCAGTCGGCCTGAAACACTGAATTTTAAAATGGGACTCTGGAGTTCCTATATGGGTGTCGGTGTCAGTCTTGCTGTTTTTAGTATTCCTGTTTTACTCGAATACCTGAACTGGCAGAATATTTGGGCTATTCTCGGCAGTCTATGCTTGATTATTGCAGGCATCATTAAACGATACCTGCGAATAGATTCAATGGCATTTGCATCTAACACAATTCCTCAACCAGTACCGTCAAATACTTCATTCTGGCAGATTGTCAAAGTTACCCTTACCCATCCACCCATTCTGTGTTTAGCTATTATTTTTGCCTGTTATACCAGTCAGTGGATTACCGTGACCGGGTTCCTGCCCAGCATGTATGTCGAACACGGCATTGATTTAAAAGTTGCAGGCATTTTGGTTTCAATCGTGGTACTTGCCAATCTGGGCGGCACTTTTGGTGCAGGTATGTTGTTACAACGTGGCTGGAAACCCAAGACGCTATTCAGTACCGGATTTACAGCCATGCTGTGCAGCAGCTTTCTGGCTTTTGCAGCCAGTTCATGGCTCATGTTCGACTTACAGTTTATAAGTGCTGTACTGTTTTCACTGATTGGTGGAATTATCCCGACCACTGTTTTTGCCATTACTTTGCAGCATGCCCCGCGTGCCAATGCCGCAGCAGCCAGTGTGGGTCTGGTTTTACAGCTTTCAGCCTGTGCTCAATTTTTTGTGCCGCCTTTGAGCGCAGCACTGGTTTCGACTACACAGAATTGGGCTTATATCGCGATAGTTACCGCCAGCCTCTCTATATTAGGAATCTTAATGACCCTGCTTTTATTCAAGCATTATGGCCAATAAAAAGAGCCTCAGACGAGGCTCTTTTTTATTATTGAAAGCTTAGGCTTGACCCAGACCGGCTTCCAGTACATCAAACAGGTCATCTGCAATGGAGGTACCAAACTGAGTATCAATTTCACGGATACAGGTTGGACTGGTGACGTTAATTTCAGTGACATAATTGCCAATCACATCCAGACCGACAAATACCAAACCTTTTTCTCTGAGATAAGGCCCCACTTGCGCTGCAATGGCTCTATCATTCTCAGTTAATGGACGTGCTTGACCTAAACCACCTGCTGCCAGATTGCCACGCACTTCACCATTTTGCGGAATACGGGCCAGACAATACGGTACTGGTTCGCCATTGATCATCAGGATACGCTTATCCCCTTCTACAATTTCAGGAATATAACGCTGTGCCATAATCGGCTGGTTACCATTGTTGGTCAGAATCTCAATGGTTGAGCCAATATTGATACCATCCTGATAGAGACGGAAAATTCCGGTGCCGCCCATACCATCCAATGGTTTTACAATCACATCAACATGCTCTTTTAAAAATTCACGGATCAGGCTTTGTTGCGACGTTACCAAAGTCGGAACTTGCAGGTGCGGGAACTGAGTAGCAAACAGCTTTTCATTGCAGTCACGCAGGCTTTGCGGTTTGTTGATAATCCATGCTCCTTCACGTTCTGCCTGTTCCAGAATATAAGTGGTATAGACAAAGTTCATGTCGAATGGCGGATCTTTACGCATCAGCACCACATCATAAGCCGCAATCGATTCTTTTTTCTTTTCACCCAGTTCGTGGTAATGGTTATAGTCTTCAAATACCTGCAAAGGCGAGATCAGACCAAAGGCCTTACCTTGGTCGATATATAAATCTTGCTGTAATGCATAACCCAGTTCATGTCCACGGCGTGCAGCTGCCCATAACATGGCCATGGTTGAATCTTTTTTCAGGTTTACATTTTCGATGGGATCCATCACAACAAGTACGCGCATGTCTCTGTGCTCTTTCTTAAAAATACATTAGCAAGGAGTATAGCCTGTGCAGTTTCTTTTGTTTATGGTGATTTTGCATGACTAATTTTGTATAAATGCTTAAATACTTTAATCAACAAGAGCATTTATCATGCAGCAGGCAATTGTCGGCTTTCATCTGGATGAAGAAAATCATTGGGTCGCTGAACTGGCCTGTGGTCATGGTCAGCATGTGCGGCATGATCCACCTTGGCAAAACCGTCCTTGGGTCATGACCGAACAAGGCCGTAAAGAAAAACTGGGCGTCTTATTGGACTGCAAAAAATGTGAAATACACGAGGATTAATATCTTCTAAATCAAATCAGTATATATACTCACCCTGAGTATTTTATCTCGTTTAGAAAATTGATTAAAACCTGAATAAAAATAATAATGCCTTGCTTATAAAGGTATTATATTTTTTGATAAATGCACTTAATTTTATGATTTAACGATTATTTTTTGAAATCATGGTTCCCAGCATAATAATAAAGGTACTGACTCCGCCAATCAGTAAGCTCATTAGGGTAATTTCCAAAGTGATCTTATGATGCCAGCTCTGATCAGGAATCCGGGGCAAATTCAGATTTTCCCCAAAGATAAAGTTAATAGTACATATAATCAGAAAGCCAATCGTTGTAGAGACCAGTAAAGTCACCACCAGGTTTTTCCACATCTTGTAGCCTACCAGCATGACAATAATGGCCAAACCTACCACCGTTATAATCGATATAAATAAAACACTGTTCCAGTAATCCATTCCTAGTACTCTTATTTTAAATCAATTAAAATTATGAAATTCTTATAATTAATTACGTAATGTTTATTTCAATATAGGCGGATTACAATTTGTAAACAATGACCATAACTACCTTATTCATTTTATTTGTAAAGGGACTTTATGGGGGGTAATTCATTCTTTAATGAGTTTCTTTTAAAAATATTTTTCTTTTTAGATAAAATAATTTTGATCAAGATTTATATATTGAGAAGAATATTTATATAAAATTTAATTTTGAAGAAGATAATATAACTTATCAAATTTAAAGTTTATCCAGATCAGAATTTCTATTTTATTATTTATATTTCTTTTAAATACAGTCGCCTGAACAGAATTTTTCTTCCCATAAAAAGTAAAGCCTTAGATTACTAAGGCTTTACTTTTTATCTGGTGAATCAGGTTTTAGATTCCGTATTTCACACGATAAGCTTCCATTTTCGCCAATGCTTCGCTATCGCCTTTTGCATCTAGGTAATTCATTAAATCTTTCATGGTAATTAGTGCATGTACTGGAATTTCCAGTTCTTTTTGTACTTCCTGAATAGCAGATAATTCACCTTGGCCTTTTTCCTGACGATCAAGAGCAACCAGTACACCTGCAATTTGCGCACCGGCATTTTTCAGGATGGTGACTACTTCACGAATGGCAGTACCGGCTGTAATCACATCATCAATAATCCAGACTTTTTTCCCTTCCACTGAAGCACCTACCAGCACACCACCTTCACCGTGATCTTTGGCTTCTTTACGGTTAAAACCCCATGGCACGCTGACGCCATGATTTTGAGACAGCGCCACTGCTGTAGCCGCCACAAAAGGAATACCTTTGTAAGCTGGTCCAAAAATCACTTCAACATTGTCACATTCAGTTAATTTTGCAGCATAGCCAGAAGCCAGTAGTGACAAGGCTTCACCATCATTGAGCAAGCCAGCATTAAAAAAATAAGGACTCACACGTCCTGATTTTAAAGTAAACTCACCAAATTTAAGCACACCACGTGATAATGCGAGTTCGATAAAAGCTTGCGGGTTAAACTGAGCTGGCGTTGACATGAGGTGCTCCTAAATCCATTAATTAAGGGTAAGACTTGCGCATGATACCAAAGAGTAGCTATCCAGGTGATCAAAAAATTCTTCGTGTCGTTTCAATTAATGTCAACGGTTTACGTTCCTCTGTCAGCAAGGGCTTGCTAGAGTGGATCGAACAGTCTGATGCCGATGTGATCTGCATGCAGGAAAGCCGGATTACCCATGCGCAGTGGACTGATAAATTTAAGCCTGAAGGCTGGTATACCCACCTGTTCCCTGCCGAGCGTCCAGGTTACGCGGGTACAGCGATTTACAGCCGTCTGCCTTTCGTTTCGATTACCGATGGTTTGGGTTTTGAACTGGCCGATTCTCAAGGTCGCTTTATCTCGGCAGAATTTGACTTGGGTCTAGAAAAAACAGCACATATCTGTTCGCTGTATTTACCTTCAGGTTCTTCGGGCGATGAAGCGCAGGCACGTAAAGATCACTTTCTGGAAGAGTATAAAAAGATCCTGAAACAATGGCGCGATGAAGACAAATCCATCATTGTCTGTGGTGATTACAATATCGTGCATAAACGTATCGATATTAAAAACTGGTCCGGTAACCAGAAAGCATCGGGCTGCTTGCCGCATGAACGTGCATGGTTGGATCATATCTATGATGAACTGGGTTATGTCGATACGTTCCGCGAAGTCCGTAAAGAAGCCGAGCTATATTCCTGGTGGTCGAATCGTGGTCAAGCCCGCGCCAAGAACGTGGGCTGGCGGATTGACTATCAGGCCTGCTCACCGGACTGGAAAGACCGTACTGTAAATGCCTGGGTCTATAAAGATGAATGGTTTAGTGACCATGCACCCGTGATTATTGACTATAAAATCTAAAACTGACCGAAAGATTGAGTGAACATTCGTTCACTCAATTAAGGTTTATTACCTACACTACATGACGTATTTTCAGGTTTATCTTCAGACCCTAACAGCGCATGATACTCACACGGCACAGGGATATGTCAGGATGACACTATAAGGACAGGACGCCGTAGGAAGAAAATAAAACAAACTATCAGATTTAGCTTGTTTTTCATGGATGTGACAACGGACGTTGTATTGAGACCCGCATAATCAGGATGATTAGATGCGGGTTTTCTCATTTCAGTACCTTCATTTTTTTCTTATTCTTAAACTTTACCATTTACTTTTTAATACCCATTCTGCTCTTAAACGATGTCAATCGAATGACATGTCTTTTAAATATTGCTTAAAAACAAGCTTCTTGGAAGCACATAGGCGATCGGCATAAATTCAGCTAAGCTAAGCCATCAATAAATAAACTGTTTGGGATACAGCGAGCATGCTCAAGATTTATGGCATTAAAAACTGCAATTCAATGAAAAAAGCTTTTGATTTACTTAATGAATTGGGACTGGCTTACGAATTTCATGATTATAAAAAACAGGGGATCGACGCGGATACGGTTAAAACCTGGCTGGATGCTTTAGGCCAAGATGTGGTACTGAACAAGAAAGGCACTACCTGGCGTAAACTCACTGCAGAAGAACAGGAAAATGCGCTTGCCAGTGAAGATAATCTGATTACCGCCTTAACTACTCATACCAGCTTAATCAAACGTCCGGTATTACAGACTGCAACTGGTTTTATCGCTGGTTTTGATGAAGCCGCTTATCAAAAGCTAAAAGACTAATCATCCCAGATGAGCTGGAAGAATAAAAAAAGCCTGACTTCTGTCAGGCTTTTTTATGGTAGTTTTTAGAGAACGGTCATGATCTATTATTTGGCACGAATCCAGGTTTGGTTACGACCTAAAGCAGACACGCCGATATAACCGCGCAGCTCAAGCTTCTTGCCACCATCTGTCAGGTTGCCTTTCAGCTTATAAGTTTTACCAGATTTTGGATCTAAGATCGAACCACTGTCATAGCTGGTTCCGCCTGTATTTTTCAGGCCTTTCACAATCGTTAAACCTTTCAGCGATTTATTGTGATACGGACCTTCACATTTTGTACAAGCATTTTCTTCACCCGGTGTTAATACCGATTGGATGCTTGCAGATAATGTCCCATTTTTTTGCTCAGTAAATTTTACTATAGCCTTTGGTTGTTTGGTTTCGTCGTCAATCGTTTTCCAAACGGTACCATTTAAAGGATCTGCAGCATTGGCCAGCGCAGATAAGCCGAGTAGTCCTAACATTAGCGTAATTTTTTTCATTTTTCTTCATTTCCCTAGTCTGAGATAGACCGATGTAGTATTAAAAAGTCACAACATTTTTGCAATTTTTACCTGTGACTATTTAGTGTAACCTTGTAAATATTGTTGGTAAATAATCCACATAATCAATAAAAGCAGAAAAAGATGGAAAGAAGATGAAGATGAGCCCCGTGACGAAACAATTAATTACAGAAAGTCTTTTAAAAGCGACCATCCGCGCGCCTAGTCGGTTCAATCTTCCTCCAAGCTCCTTACGGGTCGCACTGGAGCAGATGTGCAAGATTTTTCCGCAAGATAAGTCCGTACAAATCCGTTCGCTCCGGCTGGCAGGTGTACATGCCGAGGAAATCAAACCACAGCAGGAATCCAGCCAGCTGATTTTCCATATTCATGGTGGTGCTTTTTATCTCGGTTCCTTAAATACCCATCGTGCCTTTATGACCCAGATTGCCGCTCGCACCCAGATGCAGGTACTGCATATTGATTATCCTCTGGCTCCTGAATCTGCTTATCCTGAACCTTTGGAAGCTGTGTTTGATGTCTATAACCTGTTATTAGATCAGGGCATTCAGGCTAAGGACATTGTTCTGTCCGGAGATTCGTGTGGCGCTAATCTGGCGTTGGCGTTGGCACTCAAATTACAGCAGGAAGGCCTGCCACAGGTGAGTGGACTGATTCTACTTTCCCCTTTCCTTGATCTGACCCTGACCAGTGAATCACTACGCTATAATCAGAAACATGATGCCCTACTGTCGATTGAAACCCTGAAAACCGGGATTCAGTATTATGTACCGAGTACAATGGATCGTGGCGATCCGGAAATTTCCCCATTTTTTGCCGATCTCAGTGGTTTGCCACCGATGCATATACAGGTGGGATCTAAAGAAATTCTGCTGGATGATGCCACACGCTTCAAGGAAAAAGCGGAACAGGCTGGTGTCGAGGTTGAATTCAAGATATATACCGGGATGTGGCATAATTTTCAGATGTTTAGTGCCTGGTTTGAAGAGGCCCGACAAGCGCTAGCGGATCTTTCAGAATTTGCTCATCGTCTGGATCAAGACTAGAAATTTAAAAGAAGCCATAAAAAAGGTCAGCGATTGCTGACCTTTTCTGTTTAGTGATTATCTATCGCTTTTTAGATCAGGCTTACTTGCGTCATCGCAGTTTCAATTGCCTGCTGTTTCGCAGCATCGCCCATATTGACGCCTTCAGCACGAATCACGTGTACATCAGTCACACCAGTAAAGTTAAATACAGTTTTCAGGAAAGCTTCCTGGAAATCGACTGGACTTTGTTCGCCATAAATACCCCCACGGCTACTGGCAATATAGACTTTCTTTTCACCTGCCAGACCCACTGGGCCATTTTCTGTATATTTAAAGGTACGTCCCGCCACACTAATGCGGTCAATCCAGGCTTTTAAAGTAGAAGGTAGGCCAAAGTTATACATAGCAGCCCCAACCACCACGATATCCGCCTGTAAGTACTGCTGTAAAATCTGTTCACCTAAAGCCGCCTGCTCAAGATTCTGACCCATCAAAATTTCAGCAGTTAAATGTGGAATCGGCTGTGCAGCCAAGTCCAGATATTCGAGCTCAACTGCCTCACCATGTTTCTGTTGAAGCTGTCCCACAATAGCTTGAGTCAACTGACGGGAAATAGAGGCATCGCCTAAAATACTGGAATCAATCTGTAAAATTTTCATTGCTTAATCTGGTCCGTTCATTGTTCGGGAATGGACATAGCTTAATAAATTTTAAATAATGAAATAATAGGTTTAAATAAAACACTTCATTGCGTATTTAGAACAATAAATTTCCAGCTTAATTTTTCTCCTTTTTTTTAATTTTTGATAAATATTACTGATTATCAATGAATTAATTTTATGTTATATTTCTGTAAATAATTAAAGCAATATTTTTCCATCTTTTAAAAACTTAGCAATAACAATAAAGGTCAGACCTGTTGTATGAAGCGAATGTCAGCAGTATTACAAAAATTCCAGAATCATCGACTCAAGAAATATCTGATCGAAGATGAAGTGGTGATGAATTGGGGGATTTTGAAGAAGTGTATCCTGATGCTGGCACTGGGCTGTGCCATACATATCAGCTGGCTAAGTTGGGATCTGTTTGTCCTGTCACATCCGCAATACTGGCAGCATGTCCATATTGATGTCGTTCGTTCACAGGTTCACATGAATGGCCTGTTTTTACTGGCGCTGGTTCTTTTGATTTATCCCTGTTATAAATTTCAGGGCAATGCACTGATAGAGCGATATTTTCCCTATCTGGCAGTGGGTATCTTTGTGGTTTCCCTGTGTCGGGATGCATATATCGTGGGCGTGATCAGCCCGGTAGCCACGATTGCCTATGTTTGCCTGATGACGGTAGGACTGGTCCTGTTTCACCGGAGACTGGTCTATAGCATGCTGATTCCCGCCTCACTGTTTCTGGTGACTTGTGCCTATCTGAGCTTTAACCAGCAACTGCCTTATTCGCCACTCTTTAATATTCAGGATCAGTTTTTCCATAATAGCTTTTGGCTATTATCAATGCTGTATTTTATCCTGCCAATTCTTGCTGTCTGCATGATTTTATTTGAGATTTTACTCAGCCAATGGCGCTATCGTGAGCAGCTGATTAACCATCTCAGCCAGATTGATCCTCTGACCAATCTGTTTAATCGCCGTAGTATCAATCAGTGTCTGGATCAGTTAAATAGTACTGCAACTTTTAACTATGCCCTGGTGCTGCTGGATCTGGATCATTTCAAAAAGATCAATGATTACTATGGACATCACAAGGGCGATGAAACATTGGTACAAGTCAGTGCGGTACTAAACCAGCAATTGCGTGAAAGCGATGTCGTTGGCCGGTTCGGTGGTGAAGAATTTATTCTGGTCCTGAATAATTCCAGCCTGGAGAAAGCTCAGCAGGTAGCAGAGCGTTGCCGAAGCGCGATCCAGCAACTACAGATTTTTAGTGATGAAGGACAATTGATCCCGGTGACGGCCAGCTTTGGCATTGCTATTTCAAAACCAGAATTACGCCCACAGCAACTTTTAAGCCAAGCCGATCAGGCCCTTTATCAGGCCAAAGCCGGTGGACGGAATCAGGTGAAATCTTATCTGGAACCTCTAAAAGTTCAACCAGCCTAATCTTTTCACCAGCTTTATTCACTTTAAAGCGTGTACCAGAAAAGCCTTAAAGTGAATGCTAGAGCTGCTCTAAACGCTGTAGCTGTGCCAATAACTCTGCTTCACTAAATGCACCTGTCAAACGTAAGCTGCGAAGCTCCTGCTGCTGAGTATCAAGAAATAAATAAGTCGGTGGTCCCAGAATTTCCCATCGGTTAAGCAAAGCCTGATGCGTAGCATCATACTGACTAAGATCAAGCTTGATCAGAAAATAAGGAGCTAAGGCCTGCTGGACAGCAGCTGCCTTTAATACTTTATGTTCAATCGGCTGACAGGCCACACACCAATCAGCATAGACATCAATAATGACCTTCTGCCCTTTCGGTACTGTAGCCAGTAATTGTTCAAATTCAGTGGCCGTTTTTGCTATATGCCAACTCGCCTGTTGTTGGGCAGTTTCAACAAAAAAACGCTGACTATGCTGATACTGACTATATGTAATATAAGGCACAGCGATAGCCAAACAGATGATATAGAGCCAGCGCAGTCCGGTATTTTTCCAGAATAATCGTGCCAGAACATAGGCAACAAAGCTTAAGCCCAGCCCTAGCGACAGCCACTGCAATGCCGCTTCTGAAATCAGCGGACGAATAAAATACAAGGCCAAAGCTAGCATAATGAAAGCAAAGAGCACTTTCACCTGATTCATCCAGTGCCCGGCTCGAGGTAGAATACGTGCCCCCATAATACTGGCCAGCAGCAACGGGGTGCCCATACCGAAACCCAACGTAAACAACAGCACTGCGCCTTGCCACTGGTTCTGAGTCTGGGAAATAAATAATAAAGCACCGGCTAATGGTGCCGTCATACAAGGCCCAACCAGCAAGGCAGAAACAGATCCCATGATCGCAGCGCTAACCAGAGTTCCCCCTTGCTGCATCGCCTGAACCCGGTCCAGACGTTGCGTCAGACGCTGTGGCATTTTAATTTCAAACAGGCCAAACAGGTTGAGGGCAAATACCACAAATAATGCACTAAATGCCATCAGGGTGGCAGGTTGCTGTAACCAGCGCTGAAAGTTGAGTCCGGCTGAAGACGCGATCAAGCCTAATACCGCATAGACTGCGGCCATACTGCTTACAAAGCTTAGGGCAATCATCCAGGCCTTGATGCCTTTGCTATCACGAACAATTAATGAAGTCAGAATTGGCAGCATCGGCAAAGAGCATGGCGTAAATGCCAGCAAAATGCCCAAGCCGAAAAATAACAGTAATCCATAAGCCAGCGAACTTTCAGCGAGACGTGCAGACCATTGCTGGTCTTGTGCCGAGTCGCTGTTGGATCGTGTAGAAATGACTTCAACGATTTTACTGTCTGTATTTCCTGATTCTAGATCATCAGCAAAATTTTCCAGAATTCGGTTGTGCTGTGAGGAAGAGCTGCTTAGATCCAGTAACCGTTTATTACCCGAGCCAGTAGAATCATATTGCACCAGACCAGATAGGTCAGTTTTGAATTCAACGGTTTGGGGTGGGTAACAAAGCCGGTCTTTGGCACAGCCTTGCCAGCTGACCTGATAAGTTTGACCCGCCTGTGTCGGAATCTGAACTTTTAATTGCTGATAATAAACCTGAGTATGACCGTAGTTTTCATCATATAGATCTTCAGCGGGTGGTAGTTGCAAGGTCATCGGCTGACTTCCCTGCTTTAGCTCTACCTTATGCTGATAAAGATAATAGTTTTGTGGAATTTCCCAGCTAAGTTCAGTCTGTTGCTGAGTGACTGAACTGATACTCAGAGGAAAAGCCTGCTCAGGCGACAATAAGGGCGCTTCTGCCTGAGCAATATTGCTAAGCAACACTGTGCCCAATAAGACTGGAGAAAATACTTTTCTCCCGATCTTAAACTGAAGTGCTTTGGTCATATCGAAATAAGAGCAGCTTAGAATAGGAACGATACGCCCAAGCCTGAGAAGTAACCTTTATTCTGGCCTTCCAGATCCACCCCGATACTGGCATCAAGTTGTACCTGATCATTCAATGCATACATGACACCAGTGCCTAGCGCATATTCATTATCCTGACTTTCGGCTTTGCGATAAATCAGTTCCGAATAACCTGACCAGCGATCAGCAATCTGATAGCCTAAAGTCGGAATCGCAGTAATCGCCCAGTTGCTATCCTGCCATTCATAACGCATGGTCAGTGCAGTATTCACCAAATCATTATATTGATAAGCAACTGCTGAGCTCAGACTGTAAATATCTTCTTCATTGCTAAAATTAGCATTACCTGTGGCAATAATGGCTTCAGCCATCAGCGCCATACTGAGTTTTTCATCATCCAGATCAATGGCTTTTTTCAGGCCAATACTGACATCGCCTAGACCATCATCCTCTTCAGTCTGGCTATTGAACTTGGTTTGTGACCAAGCCGGACCGGCCCAGCCTAAACGTAATTCCAGATCATCAGTCAAACCGGTACGCAACAAGACGTCGGCATTTAAAGTGGTTTGTTTCAGCTTGCTTCCATCCACAGTCGCTTCGCTATAAGAGAAACTCGGTAAACCCTGTTCCCAAGCTAACTGACCCACTGGAACTGTACTGGTGCCCAGACCTTCACCTGGTCGGTCAAACTCTACCGCTGCACAAAGCTGTGCACTGACACCCGTCAGTGCCATCAAACCCAATATTCTTAAAGTTGTCTTCATCTTGCTGGAGCTCTTTCTTAAAATTTAATGTAATTCCTTGGTCATTTTTGCGCCATGACTACGCAATAATTCTAGGGTCTGTTTTTCTTCTTCCAGTGCTTCTGCCCAGTTAATTTCATCAAAATCACAATCAAAGAATAAATCACTAATCGATGACAGAATGGTTAATCCTTCTTCATCCTTGCTGTTCGGATTGACTTTTTCTTCTAATAGGCGCTGCACTGCAGGTACACAGGCTGCACTGGCCGCATCCCAAAGCGGGCCATAAACTTCTTCAGCATCCCAGAGATGCAAATTGACTTTAGCCTGGATCAGCGCTTCCAGAATCTGTAAATGTACATCCAGACGTTGCTGTTTTTCTTCGGCAGTCAGTGGACTACCCGCTTCATAAGCTTCACACACTTCTTCCCACCATTTGAACAGACCATCCGACCAGATGGAAATAACTGGGCCTTTTTCCAGATCAATAAAATTCGGGTTAAGTCCATCTGCCAAAAGCTGTTTGACCTGACCCAGATTGAGTTCTTCGAGTGCTTGCACAAAAAGCTGTTGTTGCGCAGTTAACATGATGGAGCTCACTTCAAATTCGTTTTTCACTATTATGCCGAATAAAGCGGGATTTGTTTTGTTCTCATTCGTTTATTTTATCTAAAATTGAAAAAAGCCCCGTAGGGGCCTTTTTCATCTGCGAATTATTTATTGTTCTAGATCTGTACCCGTATCTTCTTCCGCAAGTTTTAGCGGAGTGCTACGTACGTTATCTTTTTTCTCAATCACATGTTCCAGACTGCGTTTTAAACGGTCGATGGCACCATGAATGGCAGTATCAACATTATGACCATGATGGTTCACGACAATTGGCTTCAAGCCGGCAGGACGTGCTTCGATCATGCAGCGAATATCATCATCGCCTCCTTTGGCGGCATTTTCATCGCTAAGATGCACTGAGAAATGGGTAATACGCTCACTGTGGCGCTGGAATTCCTGATTTAATTCGGTACGAACGTAAGTAATTAGACGATCACTATTGCGAATGTTTTTATCGGTACGGAGTTCAATGTTCATAAAATACCATCCTCAAATCATTTTAACTTTTTAGTGCAGAATTTTTATCTTGGCACGTGTATAGCTTGCTGTTTTATATTGCATTTCACATCTTCAAATCGCTTTGGATAAAACCCTCCAGATTGAATGATGAACACATTTTTGAGTCTGCAGAACCGTGTTCCTATACTTCGAATATCGGTCCTCTGTTGAAAATATGCAAGTGATATTTTGATTTTTTTAGCAAAAGGACAACCGATCGTGACAACTGCTTACCGGATCATGATTGACCTTCCAGATTTGGGACAATCGAAATACTATTCACATGACTTTCCCAAAATTAAAGCAGTCTTTGTCCTGTTCATAGAGGATCTATGTCTTTACTTTAACCAGCTTCAAAATTGAGTCTCTATTCTTAAAATTAATTTAAATATAAAGACTTAACTTCATTTAAATATCCTATAAACCTTCTTCTCCCAATATCTCAAATTATCATCAGCTCAAGACGATGAAATATTTCTGTCAGCGATCAATTTTGACTTTATTTTTACTTATTAATCTGTATCCTTAAGCTGCTTTCTCGGGGGAGATATTTAAATGAAATTTACACAAATCGCGGCACTTTGTGCATTGGCTTCAACAGCAGCTTTCACTCAGGCAGCAGTTTGGCAGGATTTTAGTTTGACAGGCCTATATGGCGAAAATTATGCACATCCTGTAGGTATGGTTGATGATTTAGAACAGTCAACCATTACGGCTGAATATGCAGCTGGTTTAAAATATGGTGATATCTTCGCCTTTGCTGACCGTACTAATAATGATCTCAGTGGTAATGAAACTTACTTTGAAGTTTCACCACGTTTAAGCTTAGGTGCGGTCACTGGCCAAAAACTTGAAGCTGGTCCAATTAAAGACATACTTATTTCTACTACTTGGGAAGGTGGTGAAGGCTTTAATAATTACCTATATGGTATTGGATTTGCTCTAGATGTTCCTTATACCAGTTATGCAAACATCAACTTCTATAAAGTTGATAATGAAAAAGGTTCTGAAGATGACTATCAGATGACCATTACTTATGCGGTTCCATTTAAAATTGGTAGTGAAGAATTCCTGGCAGATGCTTTCCTGGACTGGTCAACAGCTGAGAAAAACGATCATGCAAGTGAATTGAACTGGACGTCTCAATACAAATGGAATGCTGGTAAACATATCTCTCCTGAAACCAAATTATACTTCGGTATCGAGCATTCAGTTTGGAATAATAAATATTCGATCAAAGGCTTAGACGAACATAATGTTAGCGCATTGGTGAAATACCATTTCTAAGTTTTTAGAATGAATAAAGCAGAACTTCGGTTCTGCTTTTTTATTGCCTAAATTCAAGTTATGGTTAGATATTCTCTTTCTTTTTTGGCATCTGCTTATGAGCTTTGTTATTCGTCCTGCTCAAATTCAAGATTTGGAACATCTACTCCCGATCTACAATGCTGAAATCTTATACGGAACCTCAACCTGGAATAGCACGCCAAAGACAATTCAGGATTTTCAGAACATGCTGAATGAATTAAATGCTCAGCAATTTCCTTTATTAGTAGCTGAGCATTCAGCATCCAGGCAAATTGCAGGTTATGCGGATTATTCTACTTTTCGACCCATTCAGGGCTTTAAACACACTGTTGAACATTCTGTCTTTCTTCATGCAGACTTTATTGGGCAAGGTCTGGGCAAAGCCTTGATGCTCAAGTTGATTGAACATGCGCGGCAAAATGCTATCCATGTTATGGTCGGTGCCATTGACCATGAAAATCAGGCATCGATTGCCTTACATGAGAAATTAGGCTTTAAACAAACCGGTTATATGCCGGAAGTTGGACAGAAATTTGGACAATGGCGTGATCTGGTATTGATGCAACTCAACCTGAATTAAACCAAAATATTTTATTTTTTATGTAAAACTTAATCTAATTGGATCAATAATCTGTTAGAAAAATTGCGTGGAGATAAAATTTTCTATTAAAACCAGAATAATGTCAGTTGAGTAAAATTATGAATAAATGGTTTATCTTTATCAGTATTCTCCCCCTGAGTAGTTTCAGTTTCGCCAATTCAGACTTTGAAACTGAACTCCGATCCGAATGTGCCAAGGTGAAAAGCTATGCCGACTCGGGAAGAAAATTTTATGATCAGAAACAGTATCAAAATGCGCTAGGACAATTTCAACAGCAAGCTTCCTGGTCTGCCTTTTGTGCAATGCATAGTGAAAATAGCGGTGTATCTTTTTCCGAGAGTGCCATTGCCACTGCTTTTAATAATGTCGGGTTAAGCTATTTTAAATCAGGAAAACCACAATGGGCACGGGCCTGGTTTTCAGTCTTTCCTCAGGCCAAAAGCAGTCAATTTAATTTAAAACAGCTTCCTCTCCCGCAAAAAACTCAAAACTTGGCTGGCATCTATATACAGCATGCTGGCTTCGGTCACTGGAATACCATTCAAGTCAAACGGATTAAAAATTCTTATCAGATTCATTTTAATGGCCTCTATATGGGAGTAAATAGCATGATTTATGGTCCAAATATAGGTGAATTTGAAACCACAATGCCTGTTAATAAAAATCAAACGACCTATCGATCAGATGACTGCAAAATTAATCTCAATTTTGCTTTTGATCCTAAACAGGGGCAGCAGGTGATTTTAAAACAGGACAATGGCAGTTCAGGTTGTGGCTTTGGACATAATGTCTATGCAGATGGACACTATTTAAAAGTTGAGTCTTAAATTGAGTTGTTAAAAAAGCCCGCGATTGCGGGCTTTTTAATAGGTATTAGCAGCAAATCATTTTAAACAACGATATCTGCCAGATTACCTTTCTGTTCCAGCCAGTCTTTACGGTCACTGGCACGTTTTTTAGCCAACAGTTTATCCAGTAAGCCTGAAGTCAGGTGCACATCATCTAGATCCAGTTGCACCAGACGGCGAGTATTAGGATCCAAAGTGGTCTCACGGAGCTGGCTGGCATTCATCTCACCTAGACCTTTGAATCGGGTGATTTGCGGATTCTTGGTTTTACATTTTTTCAGGATGCCTTCCAGTTCATCTTCATCCAGCGCATAGTGCACATCTTTACCATCATCAATACGGAATAGTGGTGGCATCGCTACAAACAGATGCCCTTCCTCGACCAGAATCGGAAAGTGTTTTACGAACAGCGCACATAACAAAGTCGCAATATGCAAACCATCCGAGTCGGCATCGGCAAGAATACATATCTTGCCATAACGCAGTTCAGACAGATCATCTGAACCTGGATCGACCCCAATCGCGATTGCAATGTTATGCACTTCCTGAGAGGCCAGCACTTCATCCGAAGAGACTTCCCAAGTATTTAAAATTTTTCCGCGAATCGGCATAATCGCCTGGAAATTCTTGTCACGTGCTTGCTTGGCCGAGCCGCCCGCAGAGTCCCCTTCCACAATAAACAGTTCAGACTGATCCAGATCATGTCCCACACAATCTGACAGTTTCCCAGGTAAAGTCGGACCAGCGACAATTTTCTTACGTTCAACTTTCTTGGCCGCTTTTAGACGGCGACCCGCTTTGGAAATCGCCATTTCTGCCAGTTGCATAGCGATGTCTGAATTCTGGTTCAACCACAGTGCAAACGCATCTTTGGCAATATTCTGCACAATGCCTGAGGCTTCACGGCTGGATAAACGTTCCTTGGTTTGACCAGAGAATTGTGGCTCCTGGAATTTCAGTGACAGGATATAGTTCACACCATCCCAGACATCTTCCGCAGACAGTTTCATATTACGCGGCAACAGGTTACGCAGTTCACAGAACTCACGCATGGCATCGGTCACGCCTGAACGTAAGCCATTCACGTGAGTACCACCTTGTGCGGTTGGAATCAGGTTGACGTATGATTCCTGAATACTTTCTCCACCTTCCACATTCCAGCAGATGGCAAATTCTGCACTGGCACGCTCAGCATCACCTGTCGCCACAAAAGCAGGGGCCGGAATGATTTCACGGTCTTCCAGCTCATCCATCAAATAGTCGACCAGACCATTTTCAAACTGCCAGATGATCTTTTCATCATTGATCTGGTCGATATAGTTAATTTGCAGTCCAGCAGCCAATACCGCTTTGGCTTTTAAGTTATGTTTTAAGGCTTTAAGGGCAAATTTAGGCGAATCAAAATATTTGGTTTCTGGCCAGAAATGAACAGTTGTCCCTGTGGCACGTTTCGGCGCCTTGCCTTCCAGCACTTCTAGTGGTGCAGTCGGTTCGCCATTTTCAAAGGCCATTTTGTACAGGTTGCCATGACGCTGAACTTCAACTTCTACGCGGCTAGAAAGCGCGTTGACGACCGAGATCCCCACCCCGTGCAGACCGCCAGAAAATTGATAGTTATCGGTACTGAACTTACCGCCGGCATGCAGTTTGGTCAGAATGATTTCAATCCCGCTCTGACCATATTCTGGGTGAATATCAACCGGCATACCACGGCCATTATCTTCAACTGATAATGAACCATCCTTATACACCGTGACCGTGACTTTATTGGCATGTCCCGCCAGTGCCTCATCGACCGCATTATCAATCACTTCCTGCGCCAAGTGGTTTGGACGAGAGGTATCGGTATACATGCCCGGACGACGACGCACCGGATCTAGACCAGATAAAACTTCAAGAGATTGAGCCGTATATTGAGACACGTTATTCGGTTTCCTTTTTTATGCAGTCGGATAAAAACTGTAAGAGCAGCGGAATTTTCTCCGCAAAATCATCCATGCCATGGCTGCCATTGGCCTCGGTCATCAGCAGTGCAGGTGGACGAGCTGAACTATAATAGCGATGTGCTTCACGATAATCCAAAACTTCATCGCCTTGTTGTAACAGCACTAACATTTTGTCTGCATCTTGTGCAGTTGGTAGCGCCATGGCTTCGAGCTGGCCAAGATCTGTGTCATTCAGGCACCAGTTCGGATGAACCTGCAGGGGCAATTCATCATCAAACAGTTCACGAAACAGCTGCCATGGTCGCATTGCCGGATTGATCAGTACAGCCGGCACATGCGCTTGAGCGACCAGATATGTCGCATAGAATCCCCCAAGACTACTGCCGACCAATGCCACCTGATCCATCGACTGAATCAATTTAGAAATCTTCTGAATTGCAGCCATCGGCGGCATGTTCAAATCGGGTAAATGCACCTGAATATCCGGGTACTTGGCACAGTATTGTTCCAATAACTGGCCTTTAATCGAGTTGCTACTACTCTTGAACCCATGCAGGTAAATGATATTCATCGGCAATCAATAAAAAACAAACAAAATGTAAAAATTTAATTTAAAAGTGTGAAATACACTTCATTTTATAACCACTTAATTGCTTAAATTGTCTGACAAAAAAGCCTTTAATGTTATGCAATTCTCGCTATTTTAAGAGTATTCCGAATAAATTGAGAATCAAGAATACTGAAAAAAGAATTTATACCGCGAAGTGCTCAAAAAAGAAAGATGTCTACGGCTCATATAAAGGATAGGATCAAATGCCAAGTTTAACGCCATTGCATGAAACCTATTGTCGATGGGATCGAACTCCGCTTAGCCAGGCAGATGTCCTGGAAGGCCTGGCACAATTGGTCACCATGCGCTTTAGTGATGTAGTACAGGAGCTGATTAAATCGATTCAGCGTGAAATTTTAATGAGCGTATTCGGGCTGAGTGAAAAAAATTCCAAAACTTTCCAGAATATTCCTTATATCGTACGTCTGTATCAAATGTCTTATGACATGATCTTTCATTATGGCAATACTCTGATTGCGCCTGGACTACGTCGAATTATTGAAAGATTTCCAAAATTACATAATAAACCTCTGACCCCGACCATGCATTTTATGGTCAGTGCCCTGAACGGAATTATTGGCGATTATCTGCTGAAATATCAGAATCCTCTCGCCCTGCCGATGCTTATTTACGATCATTATGGTTCTCTGCAACAAGGTGAGCTAACCGGACGCATTACCCTATTTGTACATGGTCTGTGCATGAACCATCTGGACTGGTCGACCCGCAAATACCCGGGCATTGGAGAAAAGTTGCTGGCTCAGCGTGACCATAACACCATGCTGTACCTGAACTATAATACCGGACGCCGCATTTCAGCCAATGGCCGCAGTCTGGCCAATGTCTTGCAAGATCTGGTCAAACGTAATCCGGGAATTACCAGTATTGATCTGATCGGACACAGTATGGGGGGTCTGGTGTCACGTAGCGCCTTGTTCTATGGCAAACAGAATGTTTATGACTGGATTCCGATGGTGGAAAATCTGGTCTGTCTGGGTTCACCGCATCATGGTGCGGTACTGGAACGTTTTGGTTTTAGTTTGCAGGAAAAACTTGGACATTTTCCTTTAGTGAAAATTGTGGGACATGTGGTGAATATTCGCAGTAACGGGATTCTGGACTTACGTCATGGTAGTGTCCGGGATGATGACTGGGAACATAATCCGGTACGGATTGGCTTTATGGACGACAACCGTAAACCAGCCCCGATTCCTGCGCATATCGATGCCTATCTGGTGGCAGGTACGATCGAGTTTGAACACCATACCAACAAAACACTTAATGTGATCGGCGATTATCTGGTCAGTGTCAAAAGTGCCTTGGGCGAACATCCCCACCCGCGTTTTGACCTGAAAGTACCCGACGCACATAAGGCGATTTTCTATGGCCTGAATCATTTTGAAATTCAGTATCATCCACTGGTGGCCGAACAGATTGTGCGCTGGTTCTATCCAAGTGTGGAAGATGAAACCTATACGCAAATTCATGAATACGTGACCGATCTGGACAGTATTGAAGGCATTGCCCTCACCTGATTGAAGGTAAAAAATTTGGTTCGCCTCTAAAAAAAAGCCAGTCCGTAGAATGGCTTTTTTGATTCTAACTTTGAAAATCAGTATTTATCTCTTAGGCGTTTGACGGGCGCAGTCTGATATTTGCAAAATAACTGCCATAAGCTGATCAGCAATAAGATACTGAAGAACACCAATGACCAGACCGGTAAAGATTGCCCCAAGAAAGTCCAGTCAATTGCGGCACATTCGCCTGAACCATTGAGCACCTGCTGTAATACCGATTTCATCGGCAAAGTTTCCAGCCAGTAATCCAGACCTGGGCCACAGCTCGGCACTCGATCCGGTGGCAGGTTCTGTAGCCAGACATGTCGTGCAGCGACACCGACTGACCATAAGATACTGAGCGAGCCTAAGAAAGCATATACGCGCTTCATGGCATTGGATTTCGGATTATGCAGCAAGGCAATCAGGGAAATAATCCCCAATCCGATTAATCCGATTCGTTGAAACACACACAATGGGCAAGGGTTCAGGCCCTGTCCATGCTCAAGATATAAAGCAAATGCCATCCCGGCAACAGATGCCAAAAACAACACACCACTCACGAAGCGATAACCCCATTGCATGGTTAATCCTCTTATTTATTATCGATATTGGGCTAAATATTCAGTAAAACTGATCGTGTTATCTTGCTCGAGCTGCTGTTGTTGCTGCAATGACTTTTGTGACAATTCATTGAAATATTTAAGTGTTTCTTTGCTTAATCGATGTGATTCATAGAGATTGCTATGCTGATGAGCCAAATGCTGGCCAAACTGCCACATGCTGCTGTGGCTACGAATATCTCCGATAATCAGAGCTGATAAGGTCGCATCAACTTCATCAACACGGATCTGCATCGCTTGCATAGCATTGCTATATAGATCAGTTTCATAAGCCTGATCGAGCAATTGAGCCAGTGGCTGCATATGTTGCAAATGTAAATTACACCAGTCTTCAATCATATAACGCTGGCCATTTTCCATAATCGCAGCGTTATAGGCGCGGCCACGGTTGACCACTTCTGCCTGATTCTGGTCAATGATTTCCTGTTCGGCATCCAGTAGCGCCGGGCTGTCTTGCAATAAGCAGTACAGTGCAACTACTTCCAGGAAGCCGGCAGTATCTTCATTGATCCCGATCGCGCTATACGGATTGACATCTACAGCACGCAGCTCGACATAGCCAATCCCGCGATTTTGCAAGGCTTGCGATGGAGTTTCACCTTCTTGAGGTACCTGCTTTGGACGCACCAGACTGTAATATTCATTTTCAATCTGTAGCACATGGTCATTGATCTGAATTGGCTGACCATTGGCATCATCCAGACCCAGACGGGTAAACTGTTTGTACGGTGTTCTGACCGCTTTTTGCAGACCTTCCAGATAGTCCTGCAGATTATTGTAGTGAATACCCAGCTGTTTCTGTGCTGAATTCTGATAGCCAAAACGTCCCATTCTTAACGCAGTTGAATAAGGCGTATATAAAGTACCGCGTACCAGCGGGAATAAATGGTGATCGCGTCCGGTCATAAAACACTGGCAAACGGCTGGACTGGCGCCAACCAGGAAAATCACCAATGGGGTTAAACGAATAAAGTTACGGATCAGCCCCATATAACGATGGCTGCGATAATCCTGCAGACTTAAAGCGCGCAGCTCTTCATCAGTTTCTTGTTCCTGGAGCGCTATAAAGAAATGATCTGGGAAAGACAGGTTATAGTGAACCCCAGAAATGGTCTGCATACGGCGACCATAACGCACGCCTAAACCATGACGATACAGCGTTTTAAATAAGCCAATATTGGAACTGCCATATTGCGCCAGCGGAATATTTTCATCCTTGCTGTCGAGCATGCACGGCATGGACATCGGCCAGAGCTTTTCATCATTTTTCAGATGACGATGTACAAAGGCATGAATGTCGGTCAAATAGTTTAATGCCTCAGTAATACTCTCTTTCGGTGGAGTAATAAACTCCATCAAGGCTTCAGAATAATCGGTCGTAATATGCGGATGTGTCAGAGCTGAACCTAAGGCATGAGGATGCGGTTCCTGTGACAGGAAACCATTGCTTTGCATACGCAAGCTCTCACGCTCGATACCGCGCAGCATTCCTTTGATGAGCGACGAATCTACCCATTCCGGTAATACATCATGGGCAGTCGATTCAGGTTGACTCATTACAATCTCGCTTAATGGGGGTAACTATTAAAATAGAATCATCGGTTTAGCTTAGTATACCGCGATTTCCAGACAGCACATGCTGCCCTGCCTAGTTTTCAAGCAAACCATTGATTTTTAGTTAGGCAAATTTTTAACACAAAGTTTCTCTATAAGACATGTGAAATTTGTGATTTTATTGACAAATAAATGCTAATAAATTGTAAACATTATGAATTATCAAGATATTTTAGACTTCTGGTTTAGTCCTGAAACGCAACCCAACTGGTTTGCCAAAAGTGACCAGTTCGACCAAAGTTTGAAGGAAAAATTTGGCGATATTCTGGAACAAGCCAGTAAAGCTGAACTATGGTCATGGCGTAAGAATGCTGACGGCCGACTGGCAGAAATCCTTGTTCTGGACCAGTTTTCACGGAATATTTTTCGGGATACGCCGCGTGCTTTTGCTCAGGATAGTCTGGCTTTGGCACTGGCTCAGGAAGCCATCAGCCAGGATCTGGACAAACAGCTGAGCCCGGAGCAACGTTCCTTCCTTTATATGCCTTTCATGCATAGCGAATCTAAATTAATACATGAATTTGCGCTAAAATTATTTCAGCGCCTCGGCAATCCAGAAAACCTCGAATATGAAATCAAGCATAAAATCATTATTGACCGTTTCGGACGCTACCCACATCGCAACCAGATTCTGGGCCGTGAATCCACCGAGGAAGAATTGAGTTTCCTGACCCAGCCAGATAGCAGCTTCTAGAGGTCTGTAACTCGCTGGATCATCCTATCAGGAGAACGAAGATGAAAAAGACCGTCATTGCCCTGACCCTTGCGACGACCGCCCTGCTTTCCGGTTGTGCAACGACACCGTCCAAGCCGCTGACCTTTGATCAGCTCGGCCAGTACAGCACCACTCCGCTGAATGCCAACACTTATCGCATCAGTTTTCAGGCGCGACCTAATATGAGTTTCGGTACAGCCGAAGAAATTACCCTGCTGAAAGCCGCTCAAACTACGGTACAAAATGGCTTCCAGTTTTTCCGGGTACTGAACGATCCAAGTAATCGTAGCCAGCAACCTCCACGTCAGGCAATTGTCTATCCAGCGCCTAGTGTCTATCCATACGGCTATTATCGTCCTTATGGTTATTCCCGCCGTTATCCGGGATTCTGGCCCGATCCATTCTATGACCACCCCTATACTGTCACTTTAGATCCTGCTCAAGTGGCTTATACCATTGAGTGCTTTAAAGCCGGTCAGGAGCCGAAAGATGCCTTTGATGCCCGCTTGATTTTACAATCACTTGGCGCTAAATATGGAGTAAGTCCATCCGGCCAAGTACTCCAACCGCAGCCGGCCACGCCCTAATAACAGGATGATTTATGCAGAAAGAGCAGCCGTCACCGAGCTTACAACGCAGTAAACGTTTTGCGACTATTGCACTGGTCGTCGCAGTACTGGCTTGGCTGGCGCTGATGATTACTGCCAAACTGCTGCCTGAATATGTCTGGCTGATTCATATTCTGATGCTCTCTGCCGAAGCAGGTGTAGTCGGTGGTCTGGCGGACTGGTATGCAATTACCGTGCTGTTCCGTAATCCTTTTGGCCGGCTGCCAATTCCAAAATTTTTACGTGACCATACTGAAATTATTCCACGTAATAAAGCCCGTATTGCCGAATCTATGGGTCGCTTTGTGCAGGAAAATTTCCTTTCCCCGCAAATCGTACAGCGCAGTCTGGCCAGTACCGATTTAAGTCTGGCTGCTGGCCGCTGGCTGGCCAACCCGCAAAATAATGCTCAAGTCACACAAGTGATTCAGCAGACCGTACCCAAAGTCTTTGAATTTGTCGGGCAGGAACAGATCGCCGGATTTATTCAAAGCAACAGTGTGCAATGGGTCAAAAATACCCAGATCAATACCTTGGCCAGCGAAATGCTACGTGCTGTTTTGGAAAATGATTTCCACCAGGATGTGCTGCAACGTGGCCTGGATGTGGTGCATGCCTGGATGACCTCACATCCGGAACAGACCCGTGAGCTGACCCGCACTTTATTCAAGGAAATGGGGGTCTGGCGTCTGGCCAAAGGCGCCAGCTGGATCGGCATTGATGTGCAGCAACGCAGTATCGATTCCGTGATTCAGCGGGTGGAAGCCATGCTGGCAGATCCCGATCATCCTTGGCGGCTTAAAATTGAAGAAACTGCTCAAGAACTGATGCAGCAATTGGCAGACTCTGAAAGTATAGCCAGCCAGCGACTGAATGAAACTAAAGATGCCCTGCTCGACAGTCCACAAGTGCTAAATTTTATCAGTGGTGCAGTGGTCATTTTATGCGATGCCATCAAGGCAGATTTGCAAAAGTCGGATTCGGGGATTGCGGAGAATCTGCGAGTCGCCATTCAGCAAGTCGGTGAGAATATTATTTCAAATACCTCAGTGCGTGAGTTACTGAATAACCGTCTCAGTGGTATCGCTGTCGATTTGAGCGACCAGTACAGTGAGAAAGTGATTCGTTTTATCAGTGAACGTATTCATGAATGGGATTCGACCGAGATGATCAACAAGATTGAAAATGAAGTCGGTGGTGACCTGCATATGATCCGGGTCAATGGTGTCGTGGTCGGGGCCTGTATTGGTCTGATCCTTGGAATCATCCGTGCTGCAGTCGAACATCTGATTTAATTGGTTTTTAGTTAGAGAGCTTATCTGTTAGCGAATGCTTTTTACCTTCTAGAACTTCTTTCTTAATTCTCATTGATAGAAAACAATTATTTGGGTGGCTGATTTCCTGACATATCGACCAGCAATCCGGCAAATTTGCGTACAAAAGGCAAAAGCGTTACCACAATTGGAAAAGCAATTGCCCAGGAAATCATCCAGTTATGAAACCAGAGTGCCATAAAGCCCTCAATCCAGCCCAGATTGCGCAGCATGTTAATCATGGAAATAATTCCACTCACCAGGCAGGACAAGATAAAAGGCACAATGACCAAGGCCCATTTGGCTGGAAGTTTGGGAATATTGCCGATGATGGTCGGACGCTGTTTTGAATCCATGCTGACTCTTTTTATACTTTCAATCAGGCTAATATAGGCTATTTTGATTGCTGGATGATTCATTTTTTATAGCAAAATTTGCAACTTATTTATTCTCCTCTTTCTCATGTGATCCTTCATTGATGACCGACCGAGGGATAGAAACCATAGGCTGCTAATCGTATATTTTTTATTCCCCATAAATGGTTTTACCTAAAGAGTCGGAAATTTGCTATATTTGCTGTTTTTCTGCGATATCTATTTTCGACTGATTATGAATACGGCAATCCAAGCAGCTCTCGATCATGCAGTGCAAACTTTACAGGCACAAAACGTACTCCCATCTGACTGGAACAATACAAGTAATTTGACGCGTACCAAAGACCGCAGCCACGGTGACTTTGCATCAAATATTGCCATGATCGCGTCTAAAGCTGCGGGTATGAAACCGCGTGATTTAGCAGAAAAAATCCTTGCTGCCCTGCCTGAAGTGGCGGATATCAGCAAGGCAGAAATTGCAGGCCCAGGCTTTATTAACTTCTTTTTAAATGCAGACCAGCGTTTTGCTGTACTGGATCAGATTCAGGCTCAACAGGCAACGTATGGCCGCACCCAGGCTAATGCGGAAAAACGCGTTCAGGTTGAATTTGTGTCTGCGAACCCGACTTCTAGCCTGCACGTAGGTCATGGTCGTGGCGCTGCTTATGGTATGACTGTTGCAAATCTGCTTGAAGCGACAGGTGCCAAAGTTGACCGTGAATATTATGTCAACGACGCTGGCCGTCAGATGGATATTCTGGCGACTTCAACTTACTTACGTTATTTAGAATTGACGGGTCAGGAACTGGTGTTCCCGAAAAATGCCTATCAAGGTGACTACGTCAAAGAAATCGCACAAAGCATTATTGATCAAGACGGCGATATCTATGTTCGCCCTGTTGCAGACGTTTATAAAGACGTCCCTGAGGACGTACAGTACGCTGCCGAACCGGATGCTGAAGGCAATAAAGTGATTGTTTCAGGCGATAAAGAAAAGCACATTGATGGCCTGATCTTCAACTCACAAACTTTATTAAATGAAGGTTACCGTGTATTCCATCAAGCTGCGTTAAAAGCCATCCTTGATGATATTAAAGATGACCTCGGTGAATTCGGGGTGACTTTCAACCAGTGGTTCAGCGAAGCAACTCTGACTGAAAAAATTGATGAAGCGCTACAAACTCTAGATCAGCGAGGCTTCCTGTATGAAAAAGATGGCAACATCTGGTTCAAGTCAACTGAATTTGGTGATGAAAAAGACCGCGTGGTTAAACGCCGTAATGGTCAAACCACTTATTTCGCGTCTGATATTGCGTATCACCTAAACAAATTACAACGTGGCTATACCGATATTATAGATATCTGGGGTTCAGACCACCACGGTTATATCGCACGTGTAAAAGCAGCGATTGATGCTCTGGGCTATGACTCGAAAAAACTGACTGTACTTCTGGTTCAGTTTGTCAGCCTGTGGCGTAGTGGCGAGATGGTACAGATGTCCTCTCGTTCAGGCCAGTTCGTGACTTTACGTGACCTGCGTAAAGAAGTCGGTAATGATGCAGCGCGTTTCTACTATGTCATGCGTAAATCTGAACAGCACATTGACTTCGACCTTGACCTTGCCGTATCTCAAAGCAAGGACAACGCCGTATATTATATCCAGTATGCGCATGCGCGGATCTGCCGTATGTTAGAAAAGGCAGCGTCTACAGGCGTGAACTTTGATGCAGCCACTGCACGTGGTCTGGCAGCCAAACTTGAGCTGGAAGCGGAAACCGAAATTCTGGCAAAACTGGCAGCTTATCCAGAGATTGTTGTTCGTGCTGCAAATAGCTATGAACCACATCAGATTGGTAATTACCTGAAAGAGCTGGCTGCGCTGTTCCATGGCTGGTACAACGACAACAAGGTTCTGGGCGATGATGCAGAATTAACTCAGGCACGTTTACTGTTATCTGTAAATGTTCGCCAGGTGCTGCGTAACGGTCTGGAACTGCTTGGTGTATCGGCGCCTGAGAGCATGTAAGCAAAACACTGTGTTGCATGCTCGCAAGGCGAGAGCTATGCTCGAAGCGAAAATGCAAAGCACTGCTTTTACATTGACGCAAGACGGAGAGCTCTGCTCGAAGTAAGCATGCTAGTCATTGCCGTTTATCTGCTGAATAAACATTTTGTAACTTTAGCTATGTGTTTGAAGATGCAGATAAATTAAAATTCTGTGTGATTTGTGATCTAGATAATGACTTTTCTATCACGATCACATAGGATGAAGTCATAGTAGGGGCATAACTGCTGTTATGCCTTTTCTATTTGCCCCGATAAATAAGAGGAAATCCCAAGTGTTTGGAAAAACGCAGCGCGGTGTATCTGAAAGACCGAATAAGCCTAAAAAGCCACTTATTCCTACCTGGCTTGGCACACTCGTGATCATTTTAATCGTGTTAAGTTTTTTAATGGCACTCATGCTGTGGAAGCCATGGGAACCTGTTAAACCTAAAAACCAGGCTACGGCTGAGCATTCTCAAGAAGAAGATACCAATAAAGACTACCGTTTTTATGATCTGTTGCCACAGCAGCAAGTGACACCAATTCCTAAAGAGGCGGTTCCTGAAGCAAAAAATCAGGAAGCAGTAGTAATTGTAGAGGCACCACGACCTGAAGTTGATGAATTAGAAACGGCAACTGAGCCAGGTCTAGATGCGACCGAAGCCCCAACTCCTGCTTCTGCAAGCTATATTCTACAAGTCCGTAGTTTTGATGACCCGGATCAGGCAGATGCCCGCCGTGCAGAAATCATTCTCAACGGTTTATCTGCAGATGTAGTCCGCAGTGTGGAAAATGGCAAGGTTTGGTATCGTGTCGTGTCTGGACCTTATGATTCAGCAGAATCTGCGATTATTGCACAGCAAACTTTACAGCACAGTGGTATCGATTCCATTGTGGTCAAACGATAAGGTTTAAATATAGAAAAGCGCCAAATGGCGCTTTTTTGTTCCTTCTCCTAAAAGAAGAGAAAATCTCCCCCTTTATTAAAGGGGGAATAAGGGGGATTTACTTATTCTAAGTTAGCAAATATTTAATCCCTCCAGCCTCCCTTTAAAAAGGGAGGCTTTGGGCACTTAGATAGTGTGACCTAGAGCCTCACCCATCAATACGGTTGAATTGGCTTTAAACTTCTCATCCCATTGCATCTTATTTTCCTCAAACAGGATCACAGCAGTAGAGCCCAGGTAGAAACGGCCCAGCTCAGCACCTTTTTCTAAGAAAAGATTATGCTGATTCAGCTCGATACGACCAGATGGTTTTACCTTGCCAGTCGCTACAGTTTCAATACCAGCCACAATCATCGCGCCAACTAGAACCACTGCCATACGACCCAGTTCAGTATCAAACAGACATACCATACGTTCATTACGGGCAAACAGGCCCGGAATATTTTCGGCCGTAGTCTGGTTGACCGAGAACAGTTCACCCGGTACATATAAAGTTTCGGTCAGAGTCCCGGCAAATGGCATGTGGACACGGTGATAGTCACGTGGTGACAGATACACTGTCGCAAACTCACCATTCTTGAATGGTTCTGCCAGTTGCGGATCAGCAATCAGATTTTCAACAGTAAACTTCTGGCCTTTGGCCTGAAACACATCGCCATTTTCAATTTTACCCAGTTGGGAAATCGCGCCATCTGCCGGAGATACGATCGCAGTTGAATCAGCATCGACCGCACGCACCCCAGTTCTTAACCCACGAGTAAAGAAATCATTGAATGACTTGAACTTCAAGGCATTGGTCTGCTCAGCAATCGACATATCAATCCCGTATTTGGTCTTGAACGCTGCGATCACGGCTGTTTTTACCAGTAGATTTTCACTGGCTGCAATTTTTCCCACCACACGGGACAGGCGATGCTGTGGCACCACTTTTTGGGCCTGGATAAACAGTTGTTGTTTTAGACGCGATGTGATGCTCAAGATGGCACCTCTCCTGTAGCGATTGGACTATCGAGGCGGTTGCCCCATTCACTCCACGCACCATCATAGGCTCGAATATTCCAGCCGAATAAGCGCCCCAGAATATAAGCCAGACCTGAACGGTGATGGGACTGACAATACACCACAACCGGCTGATCCAGATCAAATCCCAGTTGTTCCAGACGCTGCTGAGTACGTGGTAAAGGATGTAATTTTAAATGATTTTGCCGGTTAAGGGCAGTACTCCACTCAAAATGACGTGCGCCCGGGATGTGACCGCCGCGTCGCGCAGCTAGACGCAAGCCAGTATATTCATCTTCTGTACGACAATCCCATACCTGAATTTTTTCATTTTCAATGAGTTGTTTTAGTTCATTATAATCGATCTGAAACTCAGCCTTTCTTTCAAAATTGACTGGAATCAGATGATCAACGGGTATAAATGTTTCCTGATCCGATGAAGTCGGTAGTCCCGCACCCAGCCAGGCATGGATGCCGCCATTGAGTAAACTGGTATTTTCAAAGCCCATGCAATGCAGGTTCCAGAGCAGACGCCCTGCCCACGCACCGCCTTCATCATCATAAGCTACGACATGATGGTCAGGAGAAATGTTCAGGTAACGAATTAAAGCTTCCAGCCCTTCTGCATCCGGTAACAGGCCCATGGCCGTTTCCTCCTGACGAACCAGCAGCTTGGGTTGCAGATGTAAGGCATGTGGAATATGCAATTGTTCATAAACCGACGCCCGGCTTAAATCAACAATTCGAAGTTTTTCGTGTCCCAAATGCGGAACCAAATCTTCTACTTCAATCAGCAGACTAAAGTCAAAGGCGAAAGCTGTCATCTTAGTAGTTGTCATTGCGGTCAAATCCTTTTGATCTTAGCACAACTCATTTTTTCAATTATGTTGTTTTTATCTAGATCCTTAGCATAATTTTAGCTAAAGCTGATTTAAGAAAGACCATCATCCAAGAAAAAACCGCCTCGTGATTGAAGCGATTTTTTGAATAAAGCAGAGATTTTTAGGCAGGTTCTGAGATATTGAACACCTGACGCAAATATGCCAGGAAAGTATCATTATCCGTCATGGTTTTTCCTGGGCTATCGGAAATTTTCGCTACCGACTGACGGTTGCATTCCACCAGTTTCAATACGATATTAAGCGGTGTCTGTCCCATATCATTGGTTAGATTGGTTCCAATCCCAAAACTGACCTGGAAGCGATCTTTAAAGTATTGATGCAATTTCCAGGCTTTTTCCAGATTCAGACCATCACTAAAAGTTAGCATTTTGGTTTTGCTGTCAATTTTCAGCTTTTTATAATGCGCATAAGCTTTGTCACCCCATTCATAGGGATCACCACTGTCATGACGCAAGCCATCAAACAGTTTCGCAAAGTACAGGTCAAAGTCACGCAGGAAAGCATCCATACCGACTACATCGGTTAAGGCAATTCCAAGGTCACCACGGTATTCTTGCACCCAGGTTTCCAGGGCGGCTTTCTGGAAATTACGCAGACGCACATCTAACGCCTGAAAGGCTTGCAGAAATTCATGCGCCATGGTGCCAATCGGGGTAATACCCAACTCTTTGGCTAAATACACATTACTGGTCCCACGGAACACGTGTGGTGCAGCTTTATTGAATTCTTCGACGACATGCTTTTGCCAATCAAAACTATAACGACGACGGGTACCAAAGTCTGACACCAGGAATGGCGGATCATTCGGGTTCTGCTCGGCATCATACTGTTTTAAAAGCTCAATTTTAGCTTTTAAACGACGCTCACCTTCAGCCCACACTTCAGGTGTACGGATACGACTGAAATACAGTTCATTCACAATGGCCAGTACAAAGATTTCAAACATCATTGCCTGAACCATGGGGCCTTCAATAGTAATATCCAGGCGGCCTTCATTGTCGATGGTGGCCTTAATAAAACGGCGTTTAAGCTGGAATAGTTCCAGATAATCCACAAAATCGCTTTTGATAAAACGCAGGCTGCGTAAATATTGTAATTCGTCTTCTTTAAATTTGAGCTGACACAGCACATCCAGTTGGTGATTCAAATCATCCAGAATATCCGTCAGCGGATATTCTGTATCTTCCAGGTTGCGACAACGGAAATGATAGACACTATGCGTTTGCGGAAACTTGTGTAATACCACTTGTAGCATGGTGAATTTATACAAGTCAGTATCTAACAAAGAGTGGATAATTGGAGCCATAACTAAGGGAAATATCGCTGTGCTTATCCCGCATTAAAGCATAAAAGTTTAGGAAATATTGCAGGATTTACGTACAGCTAGCTGAATTATCGACAAAAGTTCAAGAAAATAAACTGCTTCCTGCTCGGTTATTTGGCTGCTTTCAGCCCGTTTTCCTGTTCCTTGATAATTTTCTGTAGCTGCTTTTCCTGACCGATCACCTTGGCAAATTCAGCTGTGGTTTTTTGCCCGGTTTTCTTGGCTTGGGCATCACAGTCAACCTGACGCAGCTGTTTGGCAATGGCAAATTCCATTTTGAACAAGGCACCCATCAAGGCTGTATTGCCACGGTTGTCCCGGGCGCAGCGGTCTGCCCCTTTGGCCAGTAAGGTGGTCACAATATCCTGATGGCCATAATAGGTTGCCATCATCAACGAGGTATAACCATCTTGATTGCGTACATCGACTGGAAAGCCGTGTTTTAAAAATTCATTGATCACTTCGCTATTGCCGATTTTAGCGGCAGCAAAAAACAGATCGATCAATTCCTGTTGTGAGGTCATCTGAACGCTTGCCGCAGTTTTTGCAGGGGAGACATTCTTCACTTCAGCAGCAGTTGCGAATGCGGAGCTAAAAGCAAGAATACTGGCTAAAAATGCATATGGCAGAACTTTCATGATGAACTCCAATAGAAATCGAAAGGAAAATTTAAGTCTCTAAAGACTCAATTGACCTGAGATGAAATAAAAAACGGAGTGCCTGTAAAACTCCCCCTAGGGTGCAGGAAAGGTTTGGAGTATTACAGGACTTTTTGGAGGTGATGCGCTATGCCCTAGTCACCAGTTCCTCAAGACCAATCGGGATTAGTCTTTTAATTTTGCAGCTTTGGCTTTAACAGTTGCGATGTCGCCATTTATAGCTTTAGTCATGCGCATACCGTAGTCAGCATCTGCTTTATAGAAGTAAGACAACATGATGTGCTTGGTTTCTGAATCTTTGACATTGCCCAGGTCAGCCGCCAGGTTCATGATCAGGTCATCTTTCTCTTTGGCAGTATAAGAACGGTAAAGTTCACCGGCTTGCTTGAAGTTTTGCTCTTTGGTACCGATCTGCTGAACATGACCAGTCAATGGAGTTTCAACTGCACGCGCTTTTTCAGTCGCCGGTTTAGGCTCTTTACGGCTTGGCTCGTAGTTCACATCAGAATCACGTTCAGACACATTCATGTGACCTTCCTGGTTATTGTTGTTCACATTCACCACAGGACGATTTACCGGAATTTGCTGATGGTTCGCACCTAGACGGTACATTTGTGTATCCGAATAAGAGAAGATACGGCCTTGAAACAAACGGTCTTCAGATGGTTCGATACCTGGTACCAAGTTACCTGGTGCAAATGCAGCCTGTTCAGTTTCATTGAAGAAGTTCTTCGGCATACGGTTCAGCGTCAATGTACCGACTTTCACTTCTGGAACCAGATTGGTTGGCCAGATTTTGGTTGGATCTAGCGGATCGAAATCAAAGCTGTTCAGATCTTTAGGATCAAGCACCTGAATATACAAATCCCATTTCGGGAAATTACCTGCATAGATGTTGTTATAAAGATCATTGGTCAAGTGATTGAAATCTTTACCTTGTTGTACAGCCGCTTCTTTGACGTTCAAGCCCTTCACACCCTGTTTAGAGCGGAAGTTGAATTTCACGTACTTGTATTCGCCTTTGTCGTTATACAGTTTGTAGGCATGTACACCGAAACCGTCCTGTTCGCGGTAGCTGGTTGGGACACCTTGCTTGCCATAAACATAAGTCAGCATATTGGTCGCCCAAGGCTGGCTAGACAGGAAATCAAACACGCGGTTGGCATCTTGTACGTTGGTGACCGGGCTTGGTTTCATTGCGTGGATGAAGTCCGAGAATTTGATCGCATCACGGATAAAGAAGACTGGCGTCTGGTTACCGACCAAGTCCCAGTTACCTTCCTGAGTATAGAATTTGATAGCGAAACCATGAGGGTCACGTAGGGTTTCTGGTGAACCTTTACCATGAATGACGGTAGACATACGCACAAAAACTGGAGTTTTGGTACCGGCCTTGAATAAAGAAGCAATTGTTAAATCAGACAGATCTTTCGTAGTAACGAATTCACCATAAGCACCTGTACCACGTGCGTGAACCACACGTTCAGGAATGCGCTCACGGCCAAAACGTTGCAGTTTTTGAACCAGTTGCACATCTTGTAGCAAAGTTGGACCTTGTGGACCCGCAGTGATCGAGTTCTGGTTGTCGCCGACTGGTGCCCCGTTATCTTTGGTTAATGGCGCAGCTTGTGCAGCTGTCACCGTTGCAAGCATTGCAACAAGTAATGAACGCTTAAACATTTCTAAATCTCTCAATTTAATACCTTTCCTGCATGCAGCTAAGATACGTGAGAGTAAAAAATAGATAAAACAGATAATTTTTATGATTACGATCGTGTTTTTAGATAGTTTAAAATATTATCAATGCTAATCAATAAATTAAGCTCGTTTTTTAGATATTAGCTTAATATCAGATGAGTCTGATCTTGCTACAATGGCGGCAATTTTGAATCTGACTGAAATTGATTATGCGTGCATTATTACAACGGGTATTGGAAGCCAAAGTCGTGGTCGATGGTGAAACCACCGGAGAAATTGGCAAAGGTATTCTGGTTTTTCTGGGCTTAGGTAAAGAAGATAATCTGGAAAAAGGCAAAAAACTAATTGATAAGATATTGAAATACCGTTTCTTTGATGATGAGCAGGGCAAGATGGGCTGGAATGTCAGTCAGGCTGGTGGCGGTTTACTGCTGGTGTCCCAATTTACCTTGATGGCGCAAACCCAAAAAGGCTTACGTCCAGATTTTGGTCCAGCCATGCCGCCAAGCGATGCCAAGGTCTTATATGAACAGTTGGTTGAATATGCGCAAAACCAGTTCGAAAATGTACAAACCGGTATTTTTGCAGCTGATATGAAAGTGCATCTGGTCAATGATGGACCGGTAACGTTTAATCTGGAAGTTGAATAAACTGTCATTGTTTTAGAATGAAAAAAGCCCTCTAAATGAGGGCTTTCTATGATAATCCTCCCCTAGCCCCTCCTTTAATTAAAGCAGGGGAATTAGGAGTTATTTACCAGTTTTCTCTTTAATAAACTGACGTGCCATTTTCACTTTTTCTTTAACTGGTTTTGGCAGTTTAGGCGGAATCATTTTTGCAACCTGATTAAACCAGACCAGCAGACCAAAATCGCCTTCCATTTTAATCGTGCCACTTTGCATACCGGTCATGAATGCAGTCGGATCACCTTTAAGCAACGTTTTTACACCCTGTTCACTGTCAGCAAATTGCAGTACAAAATCAGCTTTTTCTGCATCACCTGAAACAGTATCGATATGACCATTATTCACAACGATCTGACGTGCCATTCCTTCATCTGTTCCAATCTGAATACGGAACTGGCGTTCATGTACCAATTCAATAAATTTCGGGCTGGTACGTGCTAACTGCTTCATACGTAATGCAAGACCTGCGACTAGCAAATCAAGTGGATCGGTACTGAGGTCAACCAAAGGAAGTTTGAGCACAGGAATGGAGGACAGTTTCATGGAATTATGCCTATTCTAATTGTACGAAAATTGACAAATATCCTAGCATAGATCAAAGCCAGGCAGATGCAGGACTTTGTATCATATTTCTAAACGAAAAATGCACCCGCAGGTGCATTATTTCGCTGATATTAGAGAACTTAACGGCTAGATAGCTGCTGCTGGTCATCTTCATACACTGGTGTATGTTCGATATAACGGCGTTTAGCCAAAGCACGCTCTGCACGTCGATCTTCACGCAATAACAGTAAGGTCACTACGACCATCACGGCCGTTAAAGCTGTCAGATAGCTATATGTCATCGGGAGCTCAAACAAGGCTTGAGTACCTACTCGAATCACTTCGATCAGGCCCCAGGCCAGCATTCCCGCAGCCATAAAACTTAACCAGCGACGATAAGGCGAGAAGAAAACAGCAAGCACAGCCGCGGCGACTAAACTAAAGCCTACGAGAGTTGCTAGATTCGCTGTTACCATATAAACCCCTCCATCCAAAAGGATAGTGTGTATGCTTGATATTGCAACCGTCCTACCTATTGAATTTCGTTAAATCAATAAAATGGAATGTGTTGATTTGTATCTCTATGCATGCATTATGCTGAGTTTTTTGCATAAAAAAAGTCCTGTTTTCTCCCCTTACGACATACTCTGTCGCGATATTATTTTGTCATTACATTTTTTATTTTCACAGTATTTGTGGATCAATTGCTGCGTCGATGTTGGCGTGTCATTACAAAATCATATGCCCTTTCATCGACTTAAAAAAAATATTTTCCGTTTAAGATGATCGGGGTATTTATAGACAAGCTGCGCCATCCCTCGATAAAAGTTAAGCTAAAAATATAAAAAAACGCGACCCTAAGGCCGCGTTGGATTTTACCGCAAAGCTATGTATTACGCGCGGCTCAGATCTTTATCATGTACACCGAGCAGGTAGAGCACGCCATCCAGCCCCACACTGGAAATGGCCTGATTGGCATTCTGACGAACCAAAGGTTTGGCACGGAAAGCCACCCCTAGACCCGCAATTGAAAGCATTGGCAGGTCATTGGCACCATCACCCACAGCGATGGTCTGCTCCAGAGAAATTCCCATATTGTCGGCAATTTCACGGAGCAATAAAGCCTTGCGTGCGCCATCCACAATATGACCTTTGACTTCGCCTGTCACCATGCCATTCTGCACATCCAGAATGTTGGCATGAACTTCATCAATTCCTAGTTTGGCTTGCAGATATTCTGCAAAATACTGGAATCCGCCAGACAGAATCGCAGTACGGTAGCCCAGTGCTTTCAGTGTTGAAATCAGACGTTCTGCACCTTCAGTCACGGTCAGACGTTCTGCAATTTTTGGCAATACCGATGCATCCATGCCTTTTAATAAAGCAACACGAGCACGGAAACTTTGCTGGAAGTCCAGCTCGCCCTGCATCGCGCGTTCAGTAATTTCAGAGACTTGAATACCGACACCTGCTTCGATCGCCAGCTCATCAATCACTTCCTGCTCGATCAGGGTCGAGTCCATGTCAAAGCAGACCAGACGGCGATTACGGCGGTAAGCATTATCTTCTTGTACTGCCACATCAACATTCAGGTTATTCGACAGGCTTAAGCAGGCTGCACGCATGGCTGCTGCATCCAGCATCTGGCCTTTCAGACCAAACTGTACACAGGCACGTTTAGGGCCAGTATTGGAACCATCCAGCTCAGGACGGCCAGAAAGACGGGTCACGGTTTCAATATTGAAGCCCTGACTCGACACAATCTGGGTCACGGCTTGCAGATGAGAGGCATTTAATTCCGGGGCCAATGCCGTTACGATATAACGCGTGCGGCCGCCCTCTTTTACCCACTGTTCATATTCAGCAGCAGAGATTGGTTTAAAGCGCACTGTTAACCCGATATCATGTGCTAGAATCAGGATTTCCTTCATGGCTAATGCTGTTGCAGTTTGGTCATCAGACGATACAACAATACCTAAGGTCAGTTGATTATGAATGACCGCTTGCCCCACATCTAGAATCTGTAAGGAATGAGCGGACAAAACCTGCATTAATCGTGTAAATTGATTAGGCTGGTCGGGTCCTAAGAATGATATAAGAATGATTTCTCGCATGAATTGACTCGGGTCTGAGCTACAACTATTGTTAGAATCATAATCGAAATTGAACAGAATTGCCTTGGAAGTTTACGTTGAATGCGCCTAGACAAGGGCTATTTGCTAGCCTACTGATTGTAAGTTTTGCTCTGCATACCTTTTTATTGGTATTGGCAACGACTCACCAACTGAATGATAACCGTGCCAACCAGGGACAGCTCATGACGAGCCAACTGGTCACAGACAGCCTGGCGGAGCTTGAACCGGCGAACCGCGTTTCTCTGGCACTTCTGGCCAACCGTTATGCGACTAACCCAAGCGTTGCTTCAATTCGCATCCTGGATGCGAATGGTCAGGTTTTAGCCACTGGTGGGCTGACCAAGACCCGTGATGGGGAAGTTTTTGTCCGTGATGCCCTACAAAACGAGAAAAAAGTCGGTGTGATTGAAATCACCCTGATTGAGCCAAGTATTGGTGAAATTCTGCGGACTCAATGGCTTGCCATTCTGTTCTCTTTTATTATTCATGGTCTGCTTTGGGTCGGTTATCGTGCGGTAGCGCGTCCAAGCCGTACCGAGTATCTGGCACGTATCAATAATGAATCGCGACTGAAATTCGAGATTCAGACTTTGACTCAAGCATTGGAACAGGAAAAGCATAATGCCGCCCTCGCCATTGCCCAGACACAGCAAGCTCTGAAAAACAAACCGAAAGAAAAAGACAGCAAACCGGTGGTACTGGATACCGATAGCCTGAGCTTGAACATTCAGTTCTATGATCCAAAACAGTTGCTGGATAGTGTGAATAAAACGGTATCGGTTCCTTATTTCAACCTTTGCCAGATTTTCCTGAACAAAGCCACTGAACTGTGCATCCAGCACTACAAACTGAACAGCACGGATATTTGTACCGTGCACAAGTTTGATGAAAAAGGTGCCAGTATCAGTATTGCGGCAGACAAGCCAGATGCCCTCGCCTGTCTGACCATGATCAGTTCAGTATTCCAGTTGCTTTCAGAAGTCCTGTATAAGCGTTATCGTGAAGAAAAACGTTTTGTCCTGCAGACACGTAGTGCGATTTCTTCAGCTGTTGAAGAAATGCAGCTCAATTCAGTTCAAGCCGCAGAACGTCTGGTTCAGCAACTGGTCGCTAAGGAAAGTGCACTGCATGTTCCTAATGCCCTGTTGAAACAAATCGCGGACCACTTTGAGCTGGTCAGCATGCCAAATCCAACCAATGTTCTGACCCGTCACGCTTTTGTGGTGAATGGGATGGATGCTGAAAGCGCCGAGCTGGCACAGACTTTTAGAACCGAAATTCTAAAATCCAAACAATCCAAAGCCTCATAAATATCCCTGAATGTTGCAATTAAAAAAAAGCCGGATCCAATATCCGGCTTTTTGATGGGTACAAAACAAATACGCCAGCGTGTCTTGGACTGCCCTTTAAATTTTTAACTGTTTTTGTTCCAGCAGATATTGCTGGGCATTATAAGGCTGGGCTGGATCCTGACAGGGGACTTTATGCCATTGACCATCGGCATCTAATTCCCATGCATTTTGACAATCTTTTAAATAGCTGATCAGGCCATCTTTATAAATCCGTTTTTTCAGCTCTGGATCCAGGACCGGGAAACAGGTTTCGACCCTGGAAAACAGGTTGCGACCCATCCAGTCAGCACTGGCACAATACAGTTTCTTGGCGCCGCCATGCTCAAAATAATAGACTCGGGTATGTTCCAGGAAACGTCCGACGATTGAACGGACCTGGATATTTTCTGACATGCCGGTGACTTGTGGAATCAGGCAGCAGATTGAACGCACAATGAGATCAATTTTCACCCCGGCCTGTGACGCCTGATAGAGGGCAGCAATCAATTGCGGTTCAGTCAACGCATTCACTTTGATGATGATATGCGCGGCTTTTCCAGCTAGGGCAAATGCCTTTTCCTGCTCAATCAGTTTCAGCAGTTCGCTATGCAGGGTAAACGGTGCATGCAGCAAGGCTTTCAGTTTGGCCATTTTGCCCATGCCGGTCAGTTCCTGGAACATGCGGTGCACATCTTCACAGATATCCAGCTGTGTGGTCATCAGGCCGTAATCGGTATACATGCGGGCATTCCCGGCATGATAGTTTCCGGTACCCAGATGCGCATAACGCAGTAATTCCTGATTTTCACGCCGGACGATCAGAATCATTTTGGCATGGGTCTTATAACCGACGATGCCATAGACCACCACTGCCCCGGCTTCTTGCAGGATATTGGCCACCATAATATTGGATTCTTCATCGAAACGCGCCCGCAATTCAATTACGGCCGTGACTTCCTTGCCATTCCGTGCGGCTTCTGCCAGCACCTGAACAATTTCCGAATCCGGACCACTGCGGTATAGCGTCTGCTTGATCGCCAGCACCGCCGGGTCCTTGGCCGCTTCGCGCAGTAAAGTAATCACCGGCTGGAATGAATCAAAAGGATGATGCAGCAGCACATCCTGTGCCTTTAAAATTTCAAAAATACTTTTCTGTTTACGGAAAATTTTCGGAATGACCGGACTAAAATGCGGATACTTTAATTCCGGACGCTCAAAGCTGGTACTCAGGCGGGACAAATTGATCGGTCCATCAATCCGGTACAGCTCCTGTTCCGTCAGATCAAATTCATCTAGCAAATAGTCGATGATGTTCTGTGGAGAGTCATTTTCAATTTCCAGACGTACTGCACGACCAAAGCGGCGCGAACACAGTTCATCTTTTAAGGCCACTGCCAGATCGTCAACATCTTCCGACAATACCAGATCGGCATTGCGGGTAACCCGAAAGGCATAACATCCGGTCGCTTTCATGCCGGGAAACAAATCACTGATATGCTGCTGGATGATCGCAGTCAGAAAGATCTGGGTGGTATTGTTTCCGGTGACATCTTCCGGAATTTTAATCAGGCAGGGTAAGGAACGTGGTGCCGGCACAATTGCCATCTCGATTTCACGGCCAAAGGCATCTTTACCTTCCAAGCTGATAATAAAGTTCAGACTTTTATTTACCAAACGTGGAAAAGGATGTGAAGGATCTAGACTGATCGGGGTCAGTACCGGTTGCACTTCTTTGGCAAAAAAGGCTGTAATCCAGGCCTTATGTTTTTCCAGAAGATCCTGGTATTGAAGAAACTGAATCCCCTGCGCCTGGAGTTCAGGCAAAATTGCATGATTCAGAACCTCATACTGTTTGTTCACTGTGGCATGAATGGACTGGGACAGTTCTTGTAGAATCAGCTCGGTGGGTACAGCATCAGGCGTCCGGGTAGTCGCATTCAGATCTTGCTGTTTCATCAGCCCGGCAATCCTGATTTCAAAAAACTCATCCAGGTTACGGGAAAAAATAATCAGGAAGTTTAAGCGCTCTAAAATCGGTAAATTCGGATCAAGTGCTTGTGCCAAGACACGACGCTGAAATTCAAATAAGGAAAGTTCCCGATTAAAATAGGTCGCTGACGAATGCTGAAATTGTTCCATGCCCTCTCAATGCTGCTGATTACAGTCTGTTGTTTCACATCATTGAGGGGCGATCTTAGGCAGACTTCATGACACTTATGTTACAAAGCTCGATAAATCCATATAAATTAATATTTTAATTTTTCACCGTATAAAAAATCATGCTATGGCTCGTTAGGCGCCGTCATCAAACTGCAATTAAGTGTCCGTTTTTTCAGTTTGTCTGGCAGCCCAATAAGTGGCTAAAGCAGGTCCTGAAATATTATGCCACAGGCTGAAAATGGCGCTTGGCAAAGCCGTCATTGGAGATGCAGCAAAATGGGTCGCAGCCAAAGCTACCCCTAAACCAGAATTCTGCATCCCCACTTCAATCGAAACCGCGCGACAGTCAATTTCTGCCAAGTGAAATATGCGACTGGCCCAATAACCCAGTAAATAGCCCATTCCATTGTGTAAAGCCACAAGACCCAAAATCATTAAACCAGATTCCAGAATCTGGGTTTTACTGCCGGCAATAATTGCTGCCACAATTGCGACAATGGCAATCACTGAAATTACTGGCATTACTTGGATATAGCCTTCTACCCTGGTTTTTAGAAGGGCGCGGATGATCAAACCTAAAATGATTGGAAACAGCACCACTTGCAGAATCGAAATCAGCATGGACAAGGCATTAATTTCAATCCATTGGCTGGCCAGCAGATAAAAAATTGCCGGAGTCAAAAGCGGTGCCAATAAAGTTGATACCGAAGTACACGCCACAGACAAGGCCGTATTACCTTTGGCCATATAGGTAATCACATTGGATGCCGTACCACCTGGACAGCAGCCCACCAGAATTACACCAATCGCAATTTCAGCCGGAAGCTGGAATAGCTGACAGAGCAAAAAGGCTAACCCTGGCATCACCATAAACTGAGCCACGACCCCAATCGCGACGGCCTTAGGACTTTGCAAGATACTTTTAAAATCGCCTGGCGTCATGGTCATGCCCATACCAAACATGATCAGACCCAACATCCAGGGAATATAGGCGCGTAACCAAACGAAAAGATCCGGCAGCATCAGAGCAATGGCTGAAAACAGAATGACCCACAGGGCAAAGGTCTTTTGGACAAACTGGCTAAATTGAAGGAGTGCTGACATGGGAAAATCCAGGGGGCATGAAAAAGAAATCAAGGCATCTGTGGATGCATCAAAGTAAACCAACCATTGCATAATGGCAAATGGCCCTAATCGCCTTAAGTCAGCGCTTAGGCTGCATTAATAATATCTTTCAGATAAATCCGTTTTACGCCCTGTGCCAGCATATCCTGCTAGGCATGTTGTAGCGAACCATTCAGGTCTATGCCTTTGGTGGCATCCGCAATGACATAGGCCTTAAAGCCGAGTTTGCAGGCATTCATTGCAGTCCAGGCCACACAAAAATCGGTCGCGATACCCACGATAAATACGGTATCAATATCGCGCTCCCGTAAATAGCCGGCCAGACCAGTACTGGTTTTTTGATCAGCTTCCATAAAGGCAGAGTAACTGTCGATATTTTGATGAAAGCCTTTACGGATAATCAGTTGGGCTTGCGGAAGGTTCAGCTCCGGATGGAATTCAGCATCTTCAGTTCCTTGTACACAATGACTCGGCCAGAGTACCTGAGAACCATAATTCAGCTGAATCGTGTCATAGGCTGCTTGAGCAGGATGATTGTCTGCAAAGGAGATATGCTCTGCCGGATGCCAATCCTGAGTCAGCACAATATTCTGAAAGTACTGCCCCAATCGGTTGATATTCGGAATAATCTGATCGGCATTGGTAACAGCCAGATTTCCACCCGGGGTAAATCCTTTTTGTACATCCACCACAATCAGCGCCGCATTCTGCATCATTTTCATCCCTTGAAATCTGAGTTTGCATCCAAGCATAGCTTAAAACTAAAGAAAATTTTTAGCCCTTTAGGTAAAAATAGAATGACTCTGCATTCTGATAAAACGTATGATGAGTTAACTGTAAAAGCTATTGCTCTGCAAAACATAGAAAGAATTTGTCTTTAGCTGAACTGATACTAGAAAATAAAAAGCCTGCATCAGTGCAGGCTTTTTGGATATTCATCTTTTTATTTTTAAACTTTGGTACGGCTGACCAGGAACAGCATACATACCGCAGAGATTACGATACATGGAATCGCTGCCGAGATCACCCCTGCTGCACCGAAGCCTGCTGTCAATAGCTGACCCGCAATTGCAGGGCCAAGCATGGCGCCGATACGGCCAACTGCGGAAGCAACACCTACCCCTGTACCACGTACTTCAGTTGGGTAAACGATACTACCGAAGGCATAGAGTACACCCTGACAGCCAATCACAAAGGCACCTGCCAGTGCTGCGGCCATGTACATTTGCTCAAGTGAGCTTGCACCGTTCAACGCTAATAGACCCGCCAGGATACCGCCGTACATCAATAGAATGACATACGCTTTTTTCAGGCGATCCGTCAGCATACCCAAAATCACGGTACCAATCGTTGCAGTCACCATAAAGTAGAACTCTGCAGTTGAACCATCTTTACGGGTGAAGCCCAGTTCCATGAACAATGATGGCAACCAGCTCAACATAATGTACACCACCATCAGGGTGAAGAAGTAGCTGACCCAGATGCAAAGCGTACGAAGCAAGTTGTCAGAGTTAAACAGATCCTTGAATGAACCGTTATTTAAAACCTACTCAAACCTACTTATGTGGATTTGATGTTTAATTCCTACTTCACCATCAAGAACCAAAAGCATCTGCTTTTGGAATTACCCCAACTCCATAGGCTGTCACGGTGTAACTCACCG